>QHBL01000346.1:0-2819 GCA_003244125.1 Chthoniobacterales bacterium | reverse complement strand
TCTCGCTCATACTTTTGCGGTCCGATCAGCGATCCACCGCGGCCACACCGCCGGCTTGAGTGGATCGAGCTGATAACGACTACTCTCTGCACTATTACCCACCCTTTCCAGTCCAAGTCGATCATACAACGCCGAGGCAATCCCGTTCTTGGGTGTCGGGATGTACGCCGCCTCCAGTTTACGCGCCCCGACTCCGCTGGCGCGCTGAAGGAACGCGGCCCAAAGCGCGTCTTCGACACCGCGACCAAGCGCGCGGCAACTAACAAGAAAGCTATCTACGGTGAAAACAGTCCCATCGCGGCCCCGCAAGGCGAGAAGCACTGCGATGATACCCTGCTCGCCGAACTTATCACGCAAACGTAACGCCAGCGCGATTGTGCCTTCCTTCCGCAGCATTACCTCCACTTCCGGGTGTGAGTGACGCCGGGTCGTGAGGTTAAATTGGTTGGTTTTGCCCAGCATGTTAACTACCCGATCGATGTTAGCCGGGCCGATCTCTTCGATGGTCGCTTCCATCTCGAGCGATTGCAGAAAAGCTTCCACATTATCCTCGTGCCCCTGCACGGTTCGGGCGCTGCGCACCGCGTAATCGCCATGGCGCGCCCGGTCTTCGGCGGTGAGGGTTAACGAGTCGAAGGCATCGGT
Source organism: Chthoniobacterales bacterium (assembly GCA_003244125.1). Next base: position 2,174 of record QHBL01000346.1, on the reverse strand, counting down.
GTCCCAAAGCGATCGCAAAATCTGAAGCGGATCGCCGTTGTTGTTCAAGATACGAACTTCAGGCAGGAGCTGGCGCATCAGCTCGCGTTCGTAATCGGAGTCATCGATGAAGGTGAAGCTATCCAATCCAAGACCAAGCTCCTGGCTGGCAGCGCGGAGGTTCTCATGCTTGTCCTTCCAGTTGACTTTGCGGACCGCGAAGTCGTCCCACTTCAGCAGCATTTCAGGCAGGGTATCAAAACCGAGCCGCGCGTCTGCTTCATTGTTCTTGGAAAGGAGCACGAGGAGAATGCCACGGTTACGTAGTTCGAGTAGCTCGCGCTGAATGCGCAGATGCACATTGCCGGGAAACTCCTGGCCCAGTTTAAGTCCATTAACTCCATCTTCGCCGATGACGCCTCCCCACAAGGTGTTATCGAGGTCGATAGCGAGGACTTTGTGAGCTGGGGAAAGAAGGGGTCGCAATGACTTGGCCAGAAAGAAAGCGAAGGAGACTTGACTGCGCGCTGCCAGCGGCTGTCGCGCCATGAAATCGAGCAGCGGATCGGCGTAAACGTTTCCTTCAGTCGCCGCCCAGGCGGCAAAGTCGAGTGCATAAACGCCATGGCGCGTCGCGGCGAGATCGTAAACTCTTTGATTGAACCTCGCGACTGAAGCATAGGCGCCGGCTGAATGTTGCGAACCAAGCAAGCGGTAGTTCAGGGGCGACGCGAGCGTGGAAAGGAAAAGCGGGGCTCCGGTCGAGTGACGTTGATGCAGGCTAACGACGCCTTCGAGCCGAGTGAGCACTTCGTCCACTCTCCGCGCGAGCTGCTCGGGAAAACCATTCGAGAGCGGGTAAAGTATCTCGGGCATTAATTCTTCAATGCGCCAGAGAATCACTCGCGCGTTCGCTCCTTCAGCCGAACTGAGAAAGGAGGAGCTCGCGATGTAACTCTCTATGTCGTTAAGTGGTGCGAGCTCGAGGCGCGCGCTGCTGGGGAGACATCTCAGGGCGAGTTTCAGTGTAGATAGAATCGGTTCCAGGTTGTAGGTGCTGAGTAGTTCGATATTGAATCCAGGTCCACGCAATTGTGGCGGTAGATTGCCTACTAACTGTAAGGCGCGCCTTACTTTGCCGAGACGCGCGCTGGTGATGGCATCTCTAATCGCCTCCTGCTGCTCAGCCGGGAAGTTGCGAATCCAGAAATTAACCATGAGGGCGCTCGCTAGTAGTTTTGCTCAATTCGGGGAAGCGTTAGCTGAGGAGAAACTACTCACGTCGCTGATTCGCGCAGCTTGTTTAGCAAAGCTCCGCGATCGAACTTCCCATTCGCGTTCAGCGGGAAATGGCTAAGAAGCCGAATGTTCCGCGGCACCATGTAAAAGGGCAGTGTTGACTTCAGTTTCGGGAGCAACGCTGAAACATCCAGAGTATCAGCCTGAATGAAAGCTTCTATGCCGTCCGCGCCGCTCCCCGACAAAGGCCAGCCGAGGGCAACGACGCCATCGATGCCAGAAGCCTTGCGAATCGCCGCCTCGACCTCTCCCAGTTCGACGCGATGTCCGAGTACTTTGATCTGGCTGTCCATTCGCCCAAGGTAGAGCAGTGGCTGCTCGGGTCCGCGCCGCCGTACCCGATCACCAGTGCGGTAGTAGGTGCCGTCCTGACCAGGAACCCGAAGGAAAGCTTTCTTTGTTTTCTCTTCGTCGTGCCAGTAGCCAAGCGTCAACTGGGGTCCGGTCATGATCAATTCGCCAGCCTGGCCATCTTCCACCGCCCGTAATTGCTCATTCACGATCAAAGCTTTCATGTGGTCGAACGGCTCGCCAATCGGAACAACACCCTGCTCACATTCGGCCGGAGAGCTCGCGTCATTCCAGCGGTATGCCGTGCAGGCAATTGTTAGCTCGGTTGGGCCGTAGATGTTTTCAATGATTGAATTCGGAGCTGCCATTCGCCAGTCGCGCACCACTTCCACCGGCAGGGCCTCGCCGCAAAAGAGACTCAGGCGCAAACGGGGATACATCGCCGGCTTGAGCACGCCGAATCGACGCATGAACACGGCCATGGAGGGAACGGAAAACCATACTGTCAGCTGCGCCTCGTTAATGAAAGCTCCCGGCTTAATAAGTTGCTTTTGAGTCGGACAACAAACGCATGCGCCGTTTTGCCATGCGACGAAGAGATCGTG
>QHBL01000225.1:1161-7877 GCA_003244125.1 Chthoniobacterales bacterium | reverse complement strand
CCTTCCTGCTCCGCGCCAAAGCGCAGCAACGATTTCTCTTCGTTTTCCGCCAGCGTTCCGTCGGCGATGGTGAACGCCAGAAATTTCTCGAATTCCGAGACCGCGTTTGCGTGTGCCTCCGCCGCGAGTTGCTCATCCACCTTTTGCCGGCGCCCGGGATCGAGCAGTTCGACCCGCGCTTCAGTCAAATAGCGCGAAGATTCGTCCAGCCCTTCCCGGAGCAATTGCGCCACCGGATTGCTCGGCTGATTTTTCANNAGCGGCAGCTTTTTTTGCCACCAGCGCAAGAGCTCGCGGCAATGCTCTTCGATCAGCTCGTTGCTCGGGTTCTGCCGCGGATCGAGACAGAGCCGCTCATACGGATTAGCCGATTTGTAATTGCTCCAGCCTTCCCACTTTTTCGGATCGTCCGGCAGCGGGACAGGAAACAGCGGAGCGCATTTCACCGCCATCACGCCATCTTGAGGGCGCCGAGATTCGCCGCCGCGTCCGCCATGTCCTCCGGCGCCAGCCCAGTATTGCGCTCGATCGTCACTTTCGAGCGATTGCCGCTGGCATTAACGGAAACCTCCAGCACCTGGTTCGCGTTATATTCGTAAGTCAACTCCACCGGCGAGCCTTTCGGCAGAAACGCTGGCAACTCCACATCACAAATCCCAAGCGGCGTGCATTCCGCCGGCGAAGTGCTCTCGCCTTCCACCACGCGTACGACTGCGCGCTGCATGTTCGACATCGCGGTGCCGAATGAATTGCGCGCTTTCGCCGGGATCGCGGTCATTTTGCGAATCATCGGGAAGACGTACTCCTCCAGATGCGATTCATCCCAGAGCACCACCCCGAGGCTGTGCGAGGTGATGTTGGTCACCTGGATCAGTCCGCCTTCGCGACCGGAGAATTGATCGCGCGTGTTTTCCGGCAGCACCTTTTCGCCGGATGTTTTCTCTTCTTCCAGAAGTGACAGAATTGCCTGGATTGCGGCGCCTTTCGCCACCGCTTCGTCAGGATTGACGTCGTCCACCACCGGCGCCTTCGTCAGCTGCGCCACCAGCGTGCGCACCATCGGCATGCGCGTCATGCCGCCGACCAGCAGCACCTTGTCCATCTGGTCCCACTTCAAATTCGCTTCCTGCATCACGATCTCGCAAATCGTTTTGCATTTCTCGATCAGGTGCGCGCTGCGCTTCTCAAATTCCTCGCGCGTTATCTCCACCTTCACGCTCTTGCCGTTGTGATGATGCACCACCACGCTTTGCATTCGGCTCGAGAGCTGAATCTTCGCCGCCAGTGCGCGCGTGTGCAGATCCTGGTAACTTTGCAGATCCAGCAGCGGATTCTCCCCGTGCTGCCGATCGAACTCCTCCGCCACCTGGTTGACGATGATGTCGTCCCAATCTTTGCCGCCGAGCCGATGATCGCCATTGGTCGCGATCATATTGATGTGATGACCCTGGATGCGCATGATCGTGACGTCGAAGGTGCCGCCGCCGAGGTCGAAGACAAAGACCGTTTGATCTTCATCCAGCTTGTCGAGTCCGTAAGCCAGCGCGGCTCCCGTCGGTTCGTTCAGAATTTGCAGAACATTAAATCCGGCGAGTTGCCCCGCGGTGATGGTCGCGGTCCGCTCCGCATCATTGAAGTAAGCCGGAACAGTGATGACCGCGTCGGTGATCGGCTGCTTCAGATACTTTTCCGCATCCATTCTCAGCTTCTTCAAAATCAGCGCGCTCAATTCCTCCGCCGAATAAATCTTGCCGCCGAACTCGCGATGAAATTGCTCCTTCGGTTTGCCCATCTCGCGTTTCACGAAATCGACGATCTTCTCCGGCTCGGCCACAGCGTTGGTCTTGGCTGTCGTCCCCACGATGACGTTGTTGCCATCGAACAAAATCACCGACGGCGTGATTAGCTCGCTTTCGGCGTTGGGAATGATTTGCGGTTTACCGTAGGCATCGATGTGTGCGACCGCGGAAAAGGTAGTGCCCAGATCGATGCCGACTGCTTTGCGTTGGTTCATTTTCGGAGGAGTGGAAGGTGCTCAGCGCCCGCGTGTCAGGATGCAATTTTCATGCCCGAAACGGAGGCACGTTCCAGTGGTGTTTCCCGTTTTGTCATTTCGAGCGAAGCGGAGCGGAGTCGAGGAATCTGTAGCTCCTTCCGCGGAGTGAAATCAGAGATGTCTCGACTCCGCTCGACATGACAAAGAAGGCCGCACCGCGAGGCGCTTCATCGACGCGTAGTGGTGGCCTACTGAAACCGCTTCGCGATCACTTCTTCCGGCCGCAGCACTTTCCCGCGCCAGGTGAATCCGCGTTTGATCCGCATGATGACACGTCCGTTGTCCTCCGCGAACTCCGCCGGCTCGAAGCTCACCACTTTGTGCACCGAAAGGTCCACAAACTCCTTCGCCTCTACCTCCATCACCTCCAGCCGGTGCAAAATTTCCAGCAAAGCGTGAATCGCGTTATCCAGATTATCGCGCCAGCGCGCGAGGCGATCGCGCTTCTTCTCCGCCGCCGCCGCCGCGAGTTGCTGCGCCAGCGTGCTCAGGTCGTCATACAAAACGATGAGATCGCGCACGAACGGCTTCTGCAACGTCTCGTGCAAAAAATTATCGCGATACTTGAGCAACTCTTCGTGCAGCGAATCGAACAGCCGCTGATTGACCGACTCGCTGGTGCGAATGGCGGAGAGGTGTTCCGCGATCTTGTGCTGCTCCGCGCGCGCCGGCGCCAGATTATTCGCGATGTTCTCCAGCTGCGACTTCATCATCGCTTCGATGCCCTGCAATCGCGCATCGAGCGCATCAAACTCGCGCAGCATCCCCGCCAGCTCCGTGGTGGTGGCGCGCGGACGTTCCCGCACGACCGCTTCCGCGCTCAGCTCCCGCATCGTGCTGGCAAAATCGTTCGCCATTTTCAGGCGCCGTAAAATTCACGGATGGCCGCGACCAATCCCGGAACGTCGTGCTGCTTCGCTTCCACATCGATATTCAACCCGTGCTCCCGCGCTGTCGCCGAGGTGATCGGCCCAATGCTCGCCACCTTCATCTGCTTCGGCCAGGGCAACCGGAGCGCGAGAAAATTCTCCACCGTGGATGAGCTCGTGAAAGTGATCAGGTCCGCGCCTTCTTCGGAAAAACGGCGGCGCGCGCCGGTCACGTCGCGCGTTTCCGGTACCGTCCGATAACCAAAACCCTCGTCCACAATCGCGCCCATGCTTGCCAGCGCTTTGGGGAGCAAGTCCCGCGCCTTCTCCGCGCGCGCGACTAAAATGCGCAGGTTCTCGACGCCGCCTTGCTTCTCGAATTCCTTCACCATGGCCTCGGCCACAAACTCCGGCGGCTGTAACTCAACATGCAGATGAAAATTCCTTACCCGCTGCGCCGTCGCCGGCCCGATGGCCGCGATCTTCGCTGCGCCGATCTCGCGCGCGTCATCGTAAAGCTTGAAGAAGATGTCGAAGAACGCGTCCACTCCGTTCGGACTGGTGAACACGATCCAATCATACCCGTGCGCGTCCTGCACCAGCTCGGCAAACTCACGCAGGTCCGTTGGCGGCTCGATGCGGATCGTTGGCAATTCCATCACGTCGGCTCCAAGCGCGCGTAGTTCGGAAGTGAGCGCGCCGGCTTGTTTGCGCGTGCGTGTAATGACGACGCGTTTGGCGAAAAGCGGACGCTTCTCAAACCAGCTTAGCTTTTTCCGGAGCGAAACGACGTCGCCGAAAATGGCGATGGCCGGCGCTTCCAGACCTGACTCGACGGCGCGTTGCGCGATGCTCCCGAGCGTTCCCACAAGCGTGCGCTGCTGCCCGGTAGTCCCCCAGCGCACCAGCGCCACCGGCAGTTCCTCCCTCACCCCTTGTTGCATCATTTCGCGCGTGATCGCTTCCAGCCGCTCGGTTCCCATCAACATCACCTGCGTCCCGCCAAGTTTTGCCAGCGCGTCGTAATTGATCGCGCTCTCTTTCTTGGCCGGGTCCTCGTGCCCGGTGAAAAAGGTCACGTGCGAATTCTCCGCGCGATGCGTCACCGGAATTCCGGCGTACGCCGCCGCCGCAATGGCTGAAGTCACGCCCGGCACGATTTCGAACTCAATACCCGCCTTCGCAAGCGCCTCCGCTTCTTCTCCACCCCGGCCAAACACGAACGGATCGCCCCCTTTCAACCGCACCACATTTTTGCCTGAGCCCCCCTTCTCGATCAGCAACGCATTAATCTCCTCCTGAGAAAAGGTGTGCTGACCCGCGCGTTTGCCGGCGAAAATGATCTCCGCGTCATCTCGCGCCCACGAAAGCATCTCGGGATTACAAAGCGCGTCGTAAACGATGACATCGGCGCATCCGATTAGCTCGCGCGCGCGCAACGTCACCAATCCCAAATCTCCGGGCCCGGCGCCGACCAGAAAACATTTTCCTTTGTTCATGCTCGTAGCTGCTCGAAGAGACGCGACGCAACTTCTTCCGGATCCGTTCCCCGCGCTGCTCCGATTTTGGGCTCCGCGTCTTCGTCAAAGAGCTGTGCCCGCAATTCGATTTCGCCGCTGACGTGACGCGCATGCGCACCGACCGGGAGATTGCAATCACCTTGCAACAAGCGCAAAAACTCTCGCTCTGCTCGCAAGCATAAGTGTGTCTCACGATGATCAACTGCTGACATCGATCCGGCGTCGGGCGAGCGCGTCTGTAGTGCGATGATCCCCTGCCCGCCCGCGGGCACGAACTGCTCGACGGGCAAAACTTGAGCGAAAAACGCCTGGCGCTCGAACTCGAACTGCGGCGGGGAAAAACCGAGACGCTCCAATCCTGCGCGTGCGAGAACAATCGCATCCCAATCAGTGGCCGCGAATTTGCGTAAACGTGTCGGCACATTTCCGCGCAAATCGATAATCTCGCGCGGCTCTTTCAACCAGCGAAGCTGTCGTTGTCGCCGCACGCTGCCCGTCGCGATTATTCCAAACGAAGCCAGCGCCGGGCGTTTCGTGATTAAAACATCTTCCACTGGTCCGCGTGGCAGAACAGCGGCGATCGCGAGCGCCTCATCCATTTCACTGGGCAAATCCTTCGCGCTATGGACAGCTACATCGATGCGCCGCTCCATCAGCGCGCGCTCAAGCTCAGCCGTGAACAGCCCCTTTCTCCCGTCATCGCCTGGTTTCGCCGCGCTCTCGTCACCCCGCGTCCGGATGATCTCAACGCGCACCTCCGCACCGCATTTCTCCTTCAGCGCCGCTTCTGCCAGGCGCGCTTGCGTCAGCGCAAGCTCGCTACCGCGCGTCCCGAGAATGACCGTCACACCGCCTACAACTCCGACGTCCTGAGCGCGGCGGCGACCGTTGCTTCACGCCGTTGCGCACAGGTCGCACCGCCAACCAGCGGCTCGAGCCACTTCGCAAAATCCGCCACATGTTCGTCAATGATCGCTTCCGCCGCGGCGACCTGCTGTCGGCGCAGCTCCAGCGTTTTACTCGCAATCGATCGCAGCGAATCAATGTCGTAAAGATAAACGCCGTCGAGCTTGTTCACCTCCGGCGCGATATCGCGCGGAACGGCGATGTCGATGAGGAAAAGCGGCCGGTCGATCCGTTCGCGAATCACCGGCATCAGCGTTTCCGGCGTGAGCAGATGTGTGTCCGCCGCGGTGGAGGAAATAAGGATGTCAATTTCACGGCATTGCTCGAGCCAGTTACTGAACGGCACGGGGATGCCTTCCAGCTCAGCCGCGAGACCTTCGGCGCGGGCCGGCGTGCGATTGCTCACGCGCAGATCAGACACGCCCCGCGAGGCGAGCGCGCGCAACGTTTTTTCGCTGGTCTCGCCCGCGCCAAGCACCAGGACTTTCCGCCCGCGCAAATCGCCAAAGATTTTCTCCGCCAGCTCCACCGCGACGGAGCCCACCGACACTGAGCCGCGCGTGATCTCGGTCCTGCTCCGCACCTGTTTGGCGACCCGAAATGCGCGCTGAAACAATCGGTGCAACAACGCGCTCGCTTCACCCGCAGCGCGCGCCTGCTCGTAAGCGCGTTTAACCTGGCCGAAAATCTCGGTCTCGCCCACCACCATCGAGTCGAGTCCCGAGGCAACGCGGAAAAGATGGTGCGCGCACGCGGGGCCTTCGTGGCGATAGAACGGCGCCAGCTCATCCCCGTCGAGGACGCAGTCGCGCGTCTGCAACGCCGCCGCGATGTCGCCGATGGCCACGTCGCGTTCGCGCGCGGCGTAAACCTCCACTCGATTGCAGGTCGTTAGGAGCAAGGCTTCGCCGCAGCCGCATTCGCGCAGGCGGGCGGTGGTCGCGCCGTGCCCGGCAAAACGTTCCCGCGCTTCGATGGGAGCAGTGCGATGGTTTAGCCCGACGCAAAACAGCTTCATGCGTGATGCGCGACAAACTCAATGCTCCAGAGGAGCGAGAGCGCGGCGGCGAACGCGCCCACGCAAAACGCAGCGATTCGCCGCGGCGCGATCGAGCGCAGCTGCGGCCCGAAGAGAATCGCGGCGTACACCATCCAGATAACAAGCGCGAGCGCCACCTTCGTCCACGGCAGCGGTTCACCGGTCAAGAATCCGCTCAATAATCCGGCGCTATAAAAAACGAAGCCGAGCCAAAGCAGCCGCATCATGGCTGAAAACAAACTCGGGAGCGGCGGCAGCTGGTAGAAGATGGAGTGTAACGCGTGCGTTTTGAGCTGACGTTCCTGCACCAGGTACATGATGCCGGC
>QHBL01000225.1:0-1129 GCA_003244125.1 Chthoniobacterales bacterium | reverse complement strand
GCGTTCGGGGTTACGCGCACAGCATGCGGCGTATCGAGCGGCGCAAGCAGCGCGAATGATTGCAACCCGAGCACTAGCGGCGCGGTGAATGATCCCATCAGTGACAGCCGATAAGCAGGACCGATGATCATGTAGATGAGTGCGATCGACCACGCGAGAAACACCAGCACTTCGAAAAGATTGGTGATCGGGCAACGACCGAGGGCATGGCCGCGCAAACCGAGAAACGCAGTCTGGAGCAGAAATCCGAGCAGGATCATGAGAAAGTTGAACCGGCTCCTGCGAAAAACGCGCGCGCCCAACCCCAGCAGCGAGCGCAACACCGCCGCCGCATAACACAAGCTTGACGCAATCAGAAGCTGCCGATCCAAGCGTGCAAGTTACCGACCAAACGTTGTCTCCGCAATGAGTGTAGGATAACGCAGCGCGCCGCGACACTTCCGGGTGGCGCGCGCGTCTCGCGCTGGTTGCGGCGTCGCGCCGCAACGGATTTTCTCGAACCAACACGCCGGACGCGTGCGCTATCCGGCAACTGCGCGCGGCAACGTTGACGTTTTCCAGCCTGACAGTAGCGTCGGCGCGGAAATGGAAGATGCCATCTCACAACTGCGCGCGGCGGTGCGCGACGTGCCGGATTTTCCCAAAACCGGCATAGTTTTCAAAGACATCACCCCAGTCCTGAAAGACGGCGCGCTCTTCCGCGCTTCGGTCGATCTGTTTTTGCGACGCTGTCACGGACAACTCATTGACAAAATCGTCGGCATCGACGCGCGTGGATTTCTCTTCGGCTCGGCCGTCGCCTACGAGCTTTCGGTCGGCTTTGTCCCGCTGCGCAAAAAGGGACGGCTGCCCTACAAAACGGAGAGTGCCAGCTACTCGCTCGAATACGGCGAGGCGGAGATGGAGTTGCACGTCGATGCCATCGACCCCGGGGAAAAAATTGTCCTCATCGATGATCTGCTCGCCACCGGTGGCACGAGCGCATCCGCCGCGACATTGATCCGCAAGGTCGGCGGCGATCTGGTCGATTCAATTTTTCTGATCGAGCTCGAGTTTTTGAACGGACGCAAGAAACTGGAGCCCACGCCGGTGACTTCGTTTCTGAAATACTAGCGCTGTCATCCCGAGC
>QHBL01000407.1 GCA_003244125.1 Chthoniobacterales bacterium | reverse complement strand
CTGAGCCGTGGCTGAGCGTGAGCTCGTTAGCGGTAGTTGCCGTCCGCGATGTCGAGCACAGAATTTTATCCATTCTGGAACGCACCCGCCACACTTTGGGTCGCGAAAACTTTGCTTGGCTTGCAAGGCATCTTGTTATTGTCGCTATTTATAATTACTTCTTGGGACGCAGCTACGAAGCACGCTTTCATTGTCTACAAACTACACCCGAGCGGCGCTCCGTTTTACATCACCTTTCACTATTCTTCAGATCCGCATTGGGTTTATTGGGGGCATTGGTCCTTTATTGCACCATGTGCTTCGTTGTCGGTTTGTTTTCCGCTGTGGTCGCTTATGCCGCGACTTTTCGCGCTGTCATTCCAGGATATTGGAAGAAGAAAGGCTGCGCATGAATGGACGCGAGCAATCCACACTACCGCCTAACCAGGCGAGGCGGCGAACCGCGAGATAGCGGGACGGCCCGTGCCTTTGTGTTTGCCGATCACGTTTTGTCTGTCATGGACAGCTGCTCAGGTCTTGCGATAGCTGATCTGTATTTTGTTAGTCCGCGGAGGGACCCATGAAACGCTTGTGGACGATCATCGGGGTAACCGACGTAGCTGCCAGCTTGAAATGGTACCAGTCGCTGCTTGGCCAGCGGCAGACGTCTCCCGCCCATGACGCCTTCGGGCAGATCCTCGACCCGGATGGAACGGTCTTGCTCTGCCTCCACAAGTGGGGCGCCCACGGTTTCCGGCGATCGAGTACGGCGCAATGTTTTCGGTCTGAATAACGACACCGTCGAGCTTGAATACGACGCTCCCTGCAGCCGGCGCATCAGCAACCACGGTCAATTCGTCCTCGAGATCGAATACCGACCCGTCTGCAAGCGGGGCGATGTGATTGCCATTGCGAACGCCGACGATATCGAGCCGATTTAGCCAGGGCATTGCTCTCGCTGTGAAGCTGACGGTAACCGGGTCACCACTGGTCCCGGTGCCGTCTCTCGCGCTAAATGGCGTTACCACTAAAGTATGGTTCCCCGGCTCAGGTTGCCACGGATTGTAAACGTTATCATCGTTGCCGGCGATCGTGTAGGGCGCGACGTTCTCCGTTTGGATAATCTGCCCATCGAGCTGGAAGACAACGCTCCCTGTGTTGCTCGCATCCGCCCGCACACTGAGTGGGACATTGAAATTGACGGTGCTGCCATTGCTTAGCGGCCCGATGTCTTGACGCGCGACGACATCCACTACGGTGAGTCCAGTTATCGCGGGACCCTGAACAGGCGTTGGGGTTGGTGTTAAAGTAGGTGTCGGTGTTGAAGTAGGAGTCGGAGTTACACTGGGAGTAGGCGTGGGCGGCGGAGGAGTAGCCGTCGGAGTAGGAGTCGGATTTGGGGTTGTTGTTGGTGTAGGCGTTGCGCTCGGCGTGGGCGTCGCAGTTGGTGTCGGGGTTGGGAAAGGAGTAACGGTAGGTGTTACAGTCGGCGTAGCAGTAGGAGTAGGTGTCGAAGTAGGACTTGGTGTAGGTGTAGGTGTAGTTACTGTAACCCGGCCTAGGCCATATTGATTTCCTACAGCCGTCACCACCCCATCCGAGAAGTCTACCTCAAGCAGGTCCTCCGACGATGGCAAACTACCTACTCTTTGATAGGTCCCCGTAGAAACGATGTCAGTTTGCTCACCAGCACCTTTTTCGCCGGCCACATAGCAATACCGCCCGTCGATCGTGAAAGTCAGCCAGTGCGGATTGTCATTACTGAGGGTGACGAGGTGCGTCTGCCGCGGCGGCATCGACGTCATGTCAAAGACATGCGCGCCCGCTGCGTGGCTGTGGCATCCTGGTCGCCGGCCATCTGGGTGAGGACATGGTTCAGCCCCTTGGCCCATTCGTAGCGGTCGTGTGGGCGGCTGTTGACACTCGAAATTTCCTGTGCTGTATTGTTTTCGTAGCGTGATTGGGGAGGACCAGAATCCTTGTTCAACTCGCGAGGTGGTGGAGGTGCGGTAGTATCGTTCTGGCGAGAATCCGTAGTAACCTTGGAGAGAGGCCCAGAGGCTGTCTGATCTCCGGGGTGATGGTCGTCTGCTCTGGCAGAGCGGCCTGCCCACTCTACTGGAAGTTCGTCTCGATCACCTGGCCGCTCTGCTGTTGCGCCGCCTAACGAAATGCGGCGTTCCCCCATCCCGGTGCGTTCTGTCCGTGGGAAGTGGCTCATGAGATCCGCGAAAGATCCCGTGCCGAAATTTTTTAGATTCCCTTCTGGCGAGACTATGACTACGTGGTTTGTGTCCTCATAGCGGGATACATAGATTCGGTCTCCGTTTATATCACGCAAACGAACTTGCGGGTTTTTCAGGGTCTCTTCAATAACAGGGACCCAGCGCGCTTTGTTGTCGTGGAATTGATTCGTTTTGCGTTCGCGCGTTAGGTGACGTAAGAAGGCCCATTTACCAGGTTCGTTCGGGTTACTTATCCGGACACGCACGCCGTCCCCGGCTGTTATAATTTTGCTGTAGTGTGGAAATAACCACTGTCCGGCCCGCGCGAATATTTGCGCGGGTGTCCTATCGCGTATTACACCTTTAGGAGACGGAAGAATTGACAGGCGATCAGCGATTGCCTTGAATGGTTGTCCAACAAACTCGTGCGCCCCCTCTTCCCTCCTCATCGACCCGAACACTTGGTCCTGTTTTTCCGGCACCGGGCCATGAATCTTGTTAAAGATTTTTCCGAGGTGCGTCTTTACCCGTTCGCCTAGCGTCCGCGTCATCTTGCCTGCCCACTCTGCGTAGGTGACGCTCGTGTCCCACAACCGTTTGCCAAAGTCGGCAAGGTCATTGAACAGATCGAGAGTGATGTAGCCGCTCTCGGAGTGGTTGTTTAAGCGGAGGCGGAGGCCGCGGGCTTCGGCGTCGGGTGATACAGATCCAGCACGTGCTGCACTTGTTTCTTGAACTCCGGGTTCTTCTCCGCTTCCTGATGCAGCGCGTTCACTACTGCCTGGTTCGGCAGCCCGTGTTGCGCCTGCCACGTGTGGCGTACCTGCTTCGGGAGTTCCGGCAGCTTGTTCAGGTGGTCCGCTATGTTCTGCGGGGCCAGCAGCGTTAGTATTGGCCGCAGGCTCTCGTCCTCCGGGTGCGGCAGGTTGAGTATCAGGTGCTCCGCTGGATGGTCGTCGCGCATCGTCAAGTCGATTGAGGACATCTTCTAAGTCTACCTCCTCTTTGTTTGCTTCGCGAATGATTTCCCCCATTCGCTCAAGGGTTGGGATATCATGCTCGTGAGAAACTGCATCGAGCAATCGTTCCTGTTCAGCTCTGGTAAAATCTGTATCGCCTATCCATGTGAAGACGCGTTTGCGCATATCCTTGGCGCTTATCTCGGTTTGTTGTCGGGTCAACTGCGTCGCTGCTTTTCCTCGCGGTGCTGTGATTGCTCTCAATTGCGCTTCCGTCAGTCCTGTCCCAGCGGTGAGCTTACGCAGAGTGGAGGCTTCGATCGCGGGGACCTGCTTTTTTACAGTGGCTTGTGCGAGACCGGCGAACTCTTGTGTCCCTGCCATTAAGCTTAGTGCGACATCTTGCTTTTTGGACCCGGGGTTGAATCGCGATTACTGGCCACGACCGCGCGGTTTGGTGAGCGTGGTGGAGCATAAACCGGCCGAGACGACGCTCGATCAAGTGGCCGCTGATAACGAGTCGTTGCTCCGGGTTATCGCGTGCCGCGAGCGGGCATGATCCGCCGCGAGAGCTTCGAGAGAGATATTCTCAATGCCTATGCCTGGCCTGCCCTTCGGCTGGGTGATCAATATGAGCACGTCGGCGCCCGAGCCGAGGCACACAGATGGTACGAGAGGGCTTTCGGTATTGATCCCGAGCTGCCCGGACTACGAGCGTCGTTAGCTCGGGTGGAGTAATTCTTTTGCGATGAAGCTCATGGTAGCCTTCGGTGGCTACGGATCGCAGCGACGAGCTGCGACCAGGGAAGGCCGGACGGCGGCTCGCATGCGAAGCATTTCACAACGGCACATACGCTTATGACTGGAATCATCGGCACACTTATTATCGGTCTGGTCGTTGGGGCGATCGCGAAGTTGCTCATGCCCGGCAAAGATCCGGGCGGATGCATCATCACGATGCTAATCGGCATCGCCGGAGCGCTGGTGGCGGGCTATCTCGGGCGGCTGGTAGGTTGGTACGAGCCGGGGCGACCGGCTGGGTTTATTGCTTCCGTTATCGGGGCGATGTTATTGTTACTCGTTTACCGGCTGATTTTGGGACGGCGAGCGGGGTAGTGGGAGGTGAATGGTGATCAGCGGCCCGGTCTTCAGCGGCAAAAAACGGGCGCCAGCCATGAGGAAGTTACATAGGCTCGAAACTTGGTGGATTTTGGGGCGATGGGAACGGGAAGGTTGCGCCTCGTTAGAGAAGCCTAAGCTCCTCCCCGCGATTGAACTGCAGATCGTGGGGCCGCGACTACAGTGCTGATTGAGACTGTGACGATTTTATCGGCCGCGCCTTACGGGCGTGAAGGCATTCGCAAAAATGTAATCGGCTACCCGCCGCCCCTGGCTAATGCCCTCCGTCTTGTCGAACGACCAGTGGATTCCGAGATAAATGCGGCTTTGGCCGTTCTCCTCCTCCGCCTGGGAGAGAGAAGAGAACGTGCGCGTCACCACCGGGCGCACGGTGCCGTCGTTGTTGCGGGTGACGCCGTTGAATTCGTCCGAGGTGAAGCTGAATGCGATACGATCGGTCCGGTAAAAACGGCGCAGGGTTTCAAAGAGCGAACCGCCGATGCCGCCGTGACCGGAGGGATACGATGGAAATGGCGGAGTGAAATTCGGCCCAACAAGGTTGCTGGCGGGGGCTCCAAGAGGGGTGAAATTCGGATCGCCCACGGTGTCGGCGTTACCGTCGCCTGCACCGGTCGGTCCCGTGCCAGGGTCCGATTCGCGGATGGCAGTGACCGGCCGCCAGTATTGATAAAAATACTTCGACTCCCAGACGGCGATGGCGCTGTCGGCTATGGCGACATTAACGAGCGCTAGGAGACGGGCGAAATCAGCGACGTTGCGGCTGGTGCCCATCTGGTCGGCAATTTTAACGGTGATCTGATTATATAGACGCGGCGGGGCACAGAGACTCGGCGTGCCGTCGTAAGCCCAAAAAATGCCGATGGTCGTCTCCTCCGGCGTGCGCGTCGTGGGCGTGACGATACCGTCGCCGCCGATCGTCTTCGCCTCGTCGTAAGCCTGCGCGTATTCGGCGCTGGTGATGTCCGGCGGAAGGGGCGTGCGAAATTGGTTCGAAGCCGGAAGGACAAACGGCTTCACTTCACCCCAGTAGGCGCCGAACGCGAGCGGATGCTGGCTGATCGGATCCTGCCGCCATTTGCCGGGCGCATCACTCGGGATGAAATCGACGCCGTAGCGCGGCTCCGGACGCTCTGAGCCGTCATTAGCTCGCAAGGCGAGGATGGCTCCGGCGGCGCGGTGACCGAGGTCGACGCCAGCACTCTTCCAGCGGCTGTTCGGCAGGCGATTCAGATCGTCGGCAAGATATTGTTGGAAGGTGGGCGTCTGCGAGGGAAACATCGCATCCAGCGTCTCACACGCCGCCTCCGCGATCGCGGCATCAATCGACGCACCGTGATCGCCGGCGATACCGGTGTAGCTGCGATAGCGGCCGGTGACGGCATTTACGGCATCGAAGATCGCAATGTGGACAATGGCGATGGCGCGGCTGGCGCGGGTCGGCCCGAGTTGTTCGCCGAACACGCGGCTCTCGCCGGGTGAGAGCGGAGTGTGATCGAGTCCGCTGGCATCAATGGCGATCTGGTTCCAATGGCGAACGCGCTCGGCGGCGTCGGAGCGCTTGGAAAGCTGCCGCCATTCGCGCTGCGGCGGATTGCCACCGCGATAGCGCGAGCCCCATGCGTCGTCGAACTGACGGAACCCTGTTTGGGCCAAAGCTGTCGTTCTCCAGGCACAACCAGCGACAATCATCGCCATTATTAATTTCATCGTTATTTTCATAATTTCGGTTCGCTCTAGATTTTTCGTTCCGCGCGGGAGTGAGTAACGGCCATCGCCGTTGCTCTGTAAAGTCGCAACGGCCAAGTCGCGGCTCCTT
>QHBL01000222.1 GCA_003244125.1 Chthoniobacterales bacterium | reverse complement strand
TTGTCGATCTCGTCGATGTAAACAATGCCTATCTCGGCCCGCTTCACATCGTAGTCCGCGTTTTGCAGCAGGCGCAGGATGATGTTCTCCACATCTTCTCCAACATAGCCCGCCTCCGTCAGCGTCGTCGCATCCGCGATGCAAAACGGCACGTCGAGAATTTTCGCCAGCGTTTTCGCCAGCAGCGTCTTGCCCGAGCCGGTGGGTCCGATCAGCAAAATGTTGCTCTTCTCGATCTCCACATCGGCAAACGGATCCGGCTGAAATGTGGCCGAGTTGTCAGAGCTTCCCGTTTGCAAGACGCGCTTGAAATGGTTGTGCACCGCCACCGACAACGTCTTCTTCGCCACATCCTGGCCGACGACATATTGATCCAGCGCACGCCGGATCTCGGCCGGCTTCGGCACGCGGATGTTTGACGATTGCCGCCGCGCGTCCTCGTTCAGTTCTTTATCGAGAATGCTTTTGCAGACGTTGATGCAGCTGTCGCAAATATAAACGCCCGGCCCCGCGATAAGCTTGCGCACTTCCGCGTGACTCTTCCCGCAGAAAGAGCACATCGTCAGGTTGGATGCGCGCGCCATAATTTTGGCCGGAATTAAAGCAGCTTCTATTCCCCTATCTTGCGAGGCAAGGCCGCCTCCGCCACAGCCACCGCCGTCCGATCAGCGCCATCGACGCTGCCGGCGCCATCGAGCAGCTTCACTTCCTTGCGCGACTTGATCACTTCATCCACCAGACCGTACTGCTTCGCGTCCTCCGCCGATATGTAATAGTCGCGATCGGAATCACCCTTCACCTTTTCCTCCGGCTGCCCCGTGTGCTGCGAGATAATCCGAATGAGCCGCTTCTTCAGCTTGAACATGTACTCCACTGTTCGCTCCACATCGCTCGCCTGCCCCTGCGCGCCGCCCGAAACCTGATGAATCATGATGTCAGAGTTCGGCAACGCGAACCGCTTCCCTTTTGTGCCAGCGCAGAGCAACACGGCGGCCATGCTCGCCGCCATCCCGAGGCAGTAAGTCGTCACATCGCAGGTCAAAAACTGCATCGTGTCGTAAATGGCGAGACCTGCCGTGACCGATCCGCCGGGTGAGTTGATGTAGAGATTGAGGTCCTTTTTCCCGTCTTCCATTTGCAGGAAAAGCATCTGCGCGATGACGAGATTGGCGATGTGATCGTCGATCGGCGTTCCGATGAAAATGATGCGGTCCTTGAGCAACCGCGAATAAATGTCGTAGGCGCGTTCGCCGCGACCAGTCTGCTCCACCACCATCGGCACGAGCACACCCTGCGAGAGATTTTTGTTGTTAATGGTCATGTTTTTCACTCGACGCGGCCACTTTGTCATCGCTGGCCGGCGCCTCTTCGACGCTAACATTCGACTTGAGAAAATCAATGGTCTTACCCAGCAGGATCTCTTCCACGAGCCCATTCATTCCATCGCGATCTTCAATTTCGCGCCTCATTTTCTCCACGCCCACATTGTTGCGAGCCGCCTCACGCCGAACCCGCTCATCCACTTCTTCACGAGTGACCTCAATCTTCTCCGCCTCCGCGATCCGGTGCAGAATGAAGTTTGTCTTCAGCCTGTTCGCAGCCAGCCCGCCGGCGCCTTCCACCAGCTCCTTTTCCTTCGTCTTCAACATCTCATCGGGAACACCGCGCTCGCGATTTCGTTGCACCAGCTCCCCCAGCGCGCGCCGCGTCTCGCCTCGCAAAAGTGCCGGCGGCAAATCAAACTGCGTTCGCTCATGCAGCGACCGGATGATCTGCGACTCCTTCGCGTGTTCGATCGCGTGTTCCTTCTCGTGTTGGAGATCGTGCCGCAGCATCTCGCGCAATTCCGCCAGCGTTTTCCCTTTGGTCAGCTTCGCCGCCCATTCGTCGTTCACTTCCGGAAGCACGCGCTGTTTGATCTCGCGCAACGTCACCGCGTAATCCGCCTTCGCTCCCGCAAGCTCTTTCACCGGGAAATCCGCCGGAAAATTGACGATCACTAAGCGAGTCTCATCCTTGTTCATTCCGGCGACCTGCTCGCAAAAATTCGGCAAAAAATTATCCGGCGCGAGGCGGATCCAGAACTTCCGTCCGCCCTGAAGATTCTTGTTCGCCTCCGGAGCGACCTCGCTGATCGGCTTTCCTTCGACAGAGCCTTCGAAATCGACCACCGCGAAATCTTCCATCGCCAGCGGCCGCGCCGGTTCCACATCAACAAAATCCGCCGATTGCTCACGCAAACGGTCCAGCGCGGCGTTCACATCCTCGTCGCTGATTTCAGCGGGCGGCAATTGCACGGTGATGTTCTTGTAATCGGGCAGCTCGAACTCCGGCGCAGTGATCACCGTCGCACGAAACCGCATCGTTTTGTCATCGGCGATCTCGACATCTTTAATGTTGGTCAGCGATACCACCCGTAATTCTTTCTCCGCAACCGCGTCGCGATAACTCTGCGACACCAGCTTCTTCGTCACCTCTTCCTGAATCTCCTTGCGATACTTCGCCTCCACCACGCGCCGCGGCGCCTTGCCCGGCCGATAGCCCGGAATCCGCGCATGCCGCGCGTAACTATCGGCGATCGCATTCCACTCCTTCGTCACCTCCTCCGCCGGCAATTCGATCTGGAGCGTGGAAGTAAACCCGGGCTCGCTCTCAACTTCGACTTTCATCAGCGCGCGCAAGCTAGGCGGGCGAACAGCCCGTCGCAAATCAGCGACGTTGTCATCCCGAGCGCAGTCGAG
>QHBL01000181.1 GCA_003244125.1 Chthoniobacterales bacterium | reverse complement strand
CGAGACGCCTCTCTGCCGTGACAGCCGAGGACGGCTGTCTTCCCATCCGCTACGTGAACTGCGCGAAAATCCGGTTCGCTTCCTCCAGCGTCTCCTTGCTTCCGACGTCAAACCAAGTCCCGGAAATTTTCACCGTCTTGACCGGCTTGCGCGGGTAGAGCCATTGGATGAATCGGCCGGGCTGATCGGGATTATTCCCCGCTGCAATATACGTGGTGAAGAGCGACAGCACTGCCGGTGAATAGTAATACAGCGCGATCGCGGTCAGCGTATTTATCGGCTCCTTCGGCTTCTCCTCGAAGTGCACGATGACGCCCTCCTTATCGACTTCCATGTTGTTGTATTTTTTGATCTGCTCGAGGTCGCCCACGTCGTAGACGGCCACCGCCGCCTCGCTCCCGCGCGCCTGATTCACAAAATCAGTGAGTGGCTCGCTGAATAAGTTGTCGCCGGCGATGATGAGCAAATCCGTGTCGCCGATTTGCTCGCGCGTGAGCACGAGATTGATGTCGCCGATGGCGCCGAGCTTGTCGTCATCCGTGCGCGATCCGTCATTGATGATCTTGAAGTTGAAGCGGTGGTGCGACGCGGCGTATTGCTTTGTCCAGGCTTCAAAATCAGCGCAAAATTTCGAGTTAGTGACGATGTAGATCGTCTCGATTGCGTCGACGCCGCGGAGGTTATCCACCACCCACGCGATCATCGGTTTACCTGCCACTTGCAGCAGCGGCTTGGCTTTGTTCAAGGTCAAAGGATAGAGCCGAGTCGCATAACCAGCGGCAAGAATGAGCACGTTCATGAGAGGTCAAGTGTAAGCGCAGGTCTTAGGCGCGCCAGCGGTACGTTGGAGGGACGACCTTCGTGTCGTCCCAAACTGGTTTGTGGCGCGACCAAACTTTGCGTGTTGTCGCAGATTGCTCCGGAAAATGGGGACGGGACAGAGCCCGTCCCTCCACAGGCGCGCGGTCGGCACGCGGGATTCGTCACACGACGCTGCGCAGTTCTCTCTCGAGTGCGGCGATCCTTTGCCCGCCGGTGACCTTGCCGCGCGTGTGCCGGTCGGTGACGTAAAACGTGTCGATGGCCGCACCGCTCTCCGTGCTGATGCGCGCCAGGCCGATGTCGATTTCATTGCGACTGAAGCACCGCAGCAAATCGTGCAGCAGGCCGATGCGGTCCGGCGTCTGGATTTCCACCAGTGTGAAATGGGGATCAGCCTCGTGGCCGATGCTGATTTGCGAGGGAAAATCCAGATCGGCCGTAGCGCGGCGACGAGTTTTTCTGCGCGCCTGTTCGAGCTGCGGCTGTAAGTCGAACGCCTCCGGCTCAAGCGCCATTTTTAGATTCGACTCGACTAATGCCATGTCGGCCTCACTGGTGACGGCGCGGCCACGCAAATCGCTCACGCGGAAAACATCGAGCGCAACGTTATCGCCGCGGGTGAAGATGTCGGCGCTAAGAATATTGAGCGGCACGAGAGAGATCGCGCCCGCGATTTTCGAAAGCAACTGCTGCCGGTCCCACGTGCAGAGGGTAAGCACGGTGTGGCCTTTTTCCGGAGCCGCCTCCCATCTGATGACGGGCGCCAGCGGAATCGGGCCGACGCAGCTCGCTTCGTAAAAGCGGCGAAACAATTCCACGTGCGCGACGATCTCGCTCACGCCAAAGGCGCGGAAATAATGATCCGGCATGAACTCAAAATGGGCTTCGATTTCTTCGGCGTAATCAGGTCCGAGCCGCTCTTTCACCGACATCTCGCGCGCTCGTCGCATTGTCTCGACGCGCTGATAGAACGCCTGGCGGTCCGCGAGATATTGGCTGGTCGCGCGATAGAGTTGCCAGACGAGAGTCTCTTTCCAATCGGACCAACGATCGTCACTTGTACCCTGCCCATCCGCGAGCGTGAGGAGCATGAGCGCGTCGAGATTGCGCTGGTTCTTCACGTTCGCGGCGAACTCCGCCACCGTCGCCGGATCATCGATGTTCCGCCGTTGCCCCACGTTCGACATGGTGACGTGATGATCGACGAGCAGGATGAGCATCTTGCGTTCTTCCGGCGTGAGCTGGAGCCGGCGCGCCACGCGTTGCGCGAAAACGGCGCTCGCTTCTGAGTGCGGCCGCGCGCCCACGGCCTTGCCCGTATCGTGCAAAAGGAGCGCGAGATAAAGCACGAACGGCTCCTGCAATTGCTCGAACAATTTCCGGTACTCAGCCAGCTTCGGATTGTCCGTGGTGGCGAGCGCATCCAGTTTGTCGATGCAGACCAGCGTGTGTTCGTCTGCGGTGTAGCGGTGAAAAAACTCGTGCTGCACCAGACAGGTCAGCTGACCGAACTCCGGAATGTATTGCCCGAGAAAATCGAGCCGGTGCATCAAACGCAGCGCGCGCGCCACCTCGCCTTTACGCGAGAGAATGGCGCGAAAGATTTCGCGCGGCGCTTTGGCGTAGCGATACGGATGTCCGACCAGCCCGAGCTTCCGGCTGAACATGTCCGCCAGGGCCGGGCTCGGCTCCAGGTCACGCTCCTGCGCCAGCTCGATTGCGCGCATCATTTCCACCGGATCGTTCGCGAACAAATCGCGGCGCGCCGCATCAATCTGCCCGTCCTCGACAAAGAACGCGCCGATGTTTTCCACAGGCCGCTTCGCCCGCGGCAAGAAGGAAAACAGCGAACGCGTTTTCGCCGAAGAATAACCGCTGGCGAATTGCGCCATGATCCGCTCGGTCACGCGGAAAATGTTTCGGCTGTGCGCGTAAACATCTTTCATGAAAGTTTCGCTCCGCAGGAGACCGTGTTGCCGCGGATAACCGAGCCGCTGCGCCATGGCTTCCTGCATGTTCAGGTGCAGCACATCGGTCGCGCGGTTGTTCAGATAATGCAGCTCGGTGCGCACCCGCAGGAGAAAATCGTAAGCGGCTTCAATGCGCCGCCGGTCCGGCTCACTCAGCCAATCTTTGCCCACGAGATGGGTGGTGGTGAGATGACCTTCCTTGAAAAAGGTAATCCAAAGCAGGTTCTGATAATCGCGCAGACCGCCGCAGCCGTTTTTTAAATGCGGTTCCTGCAAGTAAACGCTGTTGCCGTATTTGGCGTGGCGCGCCTGCTGGTCGCGCATGCGGGTCTGGATGTATTCGCGTTCGTACCCCACCACGCAACGCCCGCGAAATTGTTGCCGGAATTTCTGCGCCAGCGCCGCGTCACCGACGACGAAGCGCGATTCGAGCATCGCCGTTTTCGTAAGCATGTCGCCGTTAGCTGCGACGATAGCTTCGCGGATCGAGCGCGTGGAATGCCCGACCTTGAACCCGATGTCCCAGAGAAGATAAAGCACCTGCTCGACTATGCGGCTCGTTAGTTCCGACACTTTGCTTTGGTCGTGCAGGAACATGACATCCACGTCGCTGAATGGGTTCAGCTCGCGCCGGCCGTAACCGCCGAGCGCGATAAGCGCGATGCGCGGCGCGGTCTTTCCATCGTTGCGATTCGCGCCGGCGAACACATGCCGCAGCAGCACATCGACAAGATCGACCCGCCGCGCGCAAACCTCGCGTCCACCGCCGCCCG
>QHBL01000231.1 GCA_003244125.1 Chthoniobacterales bacterium | reverse complement strand
TCACTCAAGGCGCGCACGCAATTTATCATCGGTTGCACCTTCAATCCGAACGCGCGCAATCTGGACTCGCAGGTCGACCGGCTCGAGCGCAAGGTCGCCGCCGGCGCGCAATTCGCCATGACTCAGCCGGTGTTCGATTCCGCGCTGGTCTGCGAAACGAAGAGGCGCACCGCGCATTTGGAAATTCCGGTTTTCATCGGCGTCTGGCCACTGCGCAGCGCGCGGCAGGCGGAGTTTCTCCACAATGAAGTGCCCGGTATTATCGTGCCCGAAAACGTGCGCAATCGGATGGCCAGTTGCGGACCGGAAAACGAGTCGGCCACGGGTTTGGAGATCGCGCGTGAAACTCTCGGAGCGATCAGCTCAGAATTTTCCGGTGTTTATCTCATCACGCCGTTCCTGCATTACGAAGCAACCTGCGAGCTGGCGCAGTTTGCACGTGAGATGTAATCAGCTTTTTGGGCTGAAAACGATGCCGGCTTTGTTGTCTTTGTTGAGCGTGTGATGTCCCGTGGCAATGCTTAACGAGCGGTCTGTATTTCTCCGTCAGCCGAGAGTTGATTCCTCGCGTTCCTGAACTACGCGGCTGCGAAATCTTGAGGTCGGATCTGCTATTCGCTTCTGTAGGCATAATGGAATGTGTGCTATTGCTGCCGATGCTGGCAGCTCGACCTCTTATGATCGCCGTTTCTATTTATTATGACCCGGAAAATACTTTGGGCGTCATCGTCTTGTGCTAAGCCACAACTCAACTGGTACAGATCCCGACCGTGCATGAGTAGGTGAAGTCGATTATTGCAATATAATGGGGACCGTGGGTTTATGAAAATTGATGACGAGCTTCAACAGCTAATTACCGTAGCGTCAGCGGTTCGCATGCGATCTTACTCCCCCTATTCGAGGTTCGCGGTCGGGGCTGCCATCAGAACCGGTGCAGGTGAGGTCTTCACCGGCACGAACGTCGAAAATCTATCGTTTGGATTGACCTTATGCGCGGAGCGGGCTGCCGTGGCTGCGGCGATCTCCGGAGGCAGGCGCGATCTCGAAGTTCTCGCTTTGGTGTCTGATTCGATCGAGCCGGTCGTGCCTTGTGGCGCGTGCCGCCAAGTCCTCGCTGAATTCAACCCCTCCCTCAGAATTGTGAGCGAGACGCTGACCGGTGTCAGGCGAATTGCATGGTTGCACGATCTTTTCCCGGCGCCCAAGCGAGGTATTTTGGATAATGCTGCGGACTGATGTTCTGATTGTCGGGAGCGGGCATGCGGGAATCGAAGCCGCGTTAGCTTCGGCGCGCATCGGAGCCGATACGCTGATGCTAACGCAGAATCTGGACACGATAGGACAGATGTCGTGCAACCCGGCGATCGGCGGATCAGCCAAGAGTCATATCGTCAAGGAAATCGATGCGCTTGGCGGGGCGATGGGGATCAACGCCGACGCCACGGGGATCCAGTTTCGGCGATTGAACAAGAGCAAAGGGCCGGCCGTCTGGGCGACGCGTGTCCAGTGTGACAAGAAAGCCTATCAGTTCCGGCTGAAGGCGGTCATTGAGCGAACGACCGGGTTGCGAGTTCTTCAAGCCACTGCGAATTCTGTCATCGTCACGGGTGGCCGAGTTACAGGCGTGAAGACGGATCTTGGGTTCGATATTGTTGCTGGTGGCGTGGTGATTACCGCAGGAACCTTCCTTCGCGGATTGCTCCACGTCGGCGAACGCTCGATGCCAGGCGGCCGGATGGCCGACAGCGTGTCGAACTTGAGCGACAGCTTGCGGGCGCTCGGGTTCGAGACCGGTCGATTCAAGACGGGGACGCCATGTCGCGTCAATCGGCGCACGATCGATTTCTCAGCACTCGAAGTGCAGGATGGAGACGAGCCACCGCCGCGCTTTTCAGCGGCTTCTGTGCAGCGCGGTCGGAACGAGCTGTTCACGCTGAATTTTGACGAATACGGAATGTTCCACGTGGAACAACTCCCTTGTTGGATCTCCCACACCACCTCTAAGACGGCCGAGGTCATTAAAGCCAACCTGCACCGGTCGCCGCTCTATCAGTGCCGAATCCAAGGGAAAGGACCACGCTACTGTCCTTCGATCGAAGATAAAATCGTGCGGTTTTCACATCGTGAGTCCCACCACCTTTTTCTGGAGCCAGAGGGACGACATTCCGAGGAGATTTATGTCAACGGCGTCTCCACCAGCCTGCCATTCGATGCGCAAGAGGAAATGATCCGTTCCATCCCGGGCCTCTCGCGTGCTGAGATACTCCGGGCTGGGTATGCCGTCGAATATGATTATTTTCCTCCGACCCAACTTAAACGCACCTTGGAGACCCAACGCTTCGGCGGACTGTTCTTCGCGGGCCAGATTAATGGCACATCGGGCTACGAAGAAGCAGCTGGCCAAGGCTTGATCGCAGGGACGAACGCTGCGCTACAGGTGCTGAACCGGGGCGAGTTCACGCTCTCCAGCAATATCAGTTATATTGGCGTTCTGATCGACGATCTGATCAACCGCGGTACAGATGAACCTTATAGGATGTTTACGAGCC
The DNA here is from genome assembly GCA_003244125.1 of Chthoniobacterales bacterium. Next base: position 429 of record QHBL01000231.1, on the reverse strand, counting down.
GAGCTGAAAACCGGCTGACACTTCGGGAAGATAACGCCGACCTCCGGCTAACCGAACTTGGTGCACAATACCGTTTAGTCGATGCTAACCAACTCGCGCGCGTGCAGGCAAAGAGGCGAAAGATTGCGCGGCTGACCACAGAGTTGGAGACCATTCGCATTGGTGGAAAGCCGGCCGCGCTGGCAATGTGTTCACCGAACTTTGCATTGGAGGATATGCCGCTGGAATTGCGGAGGCGCGCAGATGCCGACCTCTGGCATCACATCGTGACAGAAATGCGGTATGCCGGATACGTTGCGCGACAGAAGCCCCCATATTCTCCAGCGTCGAATGTCCAAATTCCATCGGCACTCGATTTTGCCGTGGTCGCGGGGCTTCGGACCGAAGCACGCGAGAAGTTACGAAACATCCGCCCAAGAACGTTGGCAG
>QHBL01000188.1:396-5459 GCA_003244125.1 Chthoniobacterales bacterium | reverse complement strand
GCGCAGATCGATTTCAGCGAGCTCAACGAAGGCGATCTGGTGGTCCACCTCGAGCACGGCATCGGCCGCTTTCTCCAACTCACAGAAATGCCCGGGCCCGGCGGCGGCAGCCAGGAAGTTCTGGCGCTGGAGTTTGCCAACGAAGCCCGGCTCTACGTTCCGCTCGAACAGGCTTATCTGGTTTCGCGTTACGTCGGCGTCGGGAAAAAATCGCCGACACTCAGTTCCCTCGCCGATGCCAAATGGTCGCGCGCGAAACGAAATGCGACCGCCGCAATTATCGATTACGCCGGCAAAATGCTCGCGCTCCAGGCCGCGCGCGACACTAATCCCGGCTACGCATTTGGTCACGACACCAAATGGCAGGCCGAGTTCGAACATTCCTTCCCCTATCGCGAAACGCCCGATCAATTGCAGGCGATCATCGAAACCAAGCGCGATCTCGAACAGTCCCGCCCGATGGATCGGTTGATTTGCGGCGACGTCGGTTTCGGCAAAACTGAAGTCGCCATTCGCGCCGCCTTCAAGGCCGTAATGGAAGGCAAGCAAGTGGCGCTCCTCGCGCCCACCACCGTCCTGGCGCAGCAACACTTCGAAACCTTTCGCCAGCGCATGCTCGATTACCCGGTGCGCATCGAGATGTTGAGCCGTTTCCGCTCGCAAGCCGAACAGAAAAAAGTCTTACAACTCCTGCGCGAAGGGGGCGTCGATATCGTCATCGGCACTCATCGCCTCATTTCCGGCGACGTGGTCTTCAAAAATCTCGGCCTGGTCGTGATCGATGAAGAGCAGCGCTTCGGCGTTCTGCACAAGGAAAAATTCAAGGAGCTATTTCGCTTCGTCGATGTGCTCACTCTTTCCGCCACGCCCATTCCGCGCACGCTCTATCTCTCGTTAGTCGGCGTCAAAGACATGTCCACCATCGAGACGCCGCCGCAGAATCGTCTTCCCGTCGAAACCGTCGTCTGCGGCTACGACGAACGCATTATTCGCGACGCCATCAATCGCGAGCTCGAGCGGCAGGGCCAGGTTTACTTTCTGCATAACCGCGTCCAGTCCATCGAAAAGGTGCGCGATCGCATCGCCGAGCTTTGCCCGCAGGCGCGGGTTGAGTTTGGCCACGGCCAGATGGATTCCGATGAACTCGAAGCCGTCATGCACCGCTTCGTCCAAGGGAAAATCGACGTGCTCGTCTGCACCACCATCATCGAGAGCGGCCTCGATATTCCCAACGCCAACACCATCATCATCGATCGCGCCGATCGCTTCGGGCTGGCTGATCTTTATCAATTGCGTGGCCGGGTGGGGCGCGCCGAGCACAAGGCCTACGCCTACCTGCTGCTGCCGCGCGAAATGATGACGGTGGGTGCCGCGCGCAAACGCATCAACGCCATCAAACAATACAGCTCACTCGGCGCCGGCTTTCGCATCGCCATGCGCGACCTGGAAATTCGCGGCGCCGGCAGCATTCTCGGCACGGCCCAGAGCGGCCACATCATGGCCGTCGGGTTCGATCTCTACTGCCAGCTGCTCAAGCAGGCTGTCGCGCAAATCAAAGGGCAAAAAACGCGCTGGAGAATCGAGGTCGAGCTGCGGCTCGATTTCATTGCGGGTAACGAGGCTGAACTCGTGGCGGACTCGGGCAAAGTGCCGGCATTGATTCCACGCGCTTACATTGAAGATCCTGGTCTGCGCATCCAGGCTTACCGCCGCCTTGCTGAAATTACGGTTCTGGAGGAACTCCATCGTCTGCAAAAGGAATGGCGCGATCGCTTCGGCGCGCTTGCACCCGCAGTTAAGAACCTGGTGTCGCTCAGTGAAATCAAACTCGCCGCCGCGCGCCAGCAGATCACCCGGGTCGAGACGCGCGAGAACAAGCTTATGCTCACGCGGCGCGGGGATTTTATACTTGTCGCAGGCAAATTCCCTCGTTTAGTTGCAGCGAAAATCCAGGAGCGCCTGGCCGAGATTCTCGAGCTGCTCCGGAAGCTGTGACATATGGTTCGTTCTATCGTTATAGTTCTGGCTGCAATTCTTCTGCCGTTAACTCCACTTTGCCGGGGCGCTCTTGCCGCGCAGCCTGAAGTTATCGATGGAGTCGCCGCTTTGGTAAATAGCGACGTCATCACCTACTCACAGGTACGCAATCTCTCGGCGCCCAAGGAAAGGTTGCTCCGCTCCCAGTTCCGTGGAGAGGAATTGGCCGCCAAAATCAAGGAAGCTCGCGCGGCCGCGCTCAAGGACCTTATCGACCGGCAGCTCATTATTCAGGCCTTCAAAAAAGAGGGCTACCAGATTCCTGACCACTTCCTCGACCAGCAGGTCAAAGAGATTATTCAGGAGAATTTCGGCGGTGATCGCCACACTTTCGTGAAAACGCTCCAGGCCCAGAATTATACTTTGGGTGAATTCAGGAAGGTGGAGATGGAGAAGATGATCGTGCAGGCAATGCGCCACAAGAACGCGCAGCTTGATACATTGATCTCACCTAACAAGATCCAGGACTACTATCGCCAGCATCGCGATGAGTTCACCAGTAAGGAGCAGATCAAATTGCGCATGATTATGATTCCGGCGCGCGCTTCCGATCAGGCTGCGCAAAAGGCGATGGCGGAAGAGATTTTGAGCAAACTGGTTAACGGAGCGGAGTTCGATCGCATGGCGCAAATCTATTCGGAGGATAGCACCCGCGATTTGGGAGGCGATTGGGGCTGGGTCGAGCGTGGAACGCTGGCCGCGCCACTGGAGAAAGTCGCGTTCAATCTCGCGCCCGGAAAGATCAGCAACATCATCGATGTCGGCGGCAACTACTACATTCTCAAAGTAGAAGAGAAGCGCGGCGGCGTCACCCGTCCTATGGCGGAAGTTCGAAACGATATCGAGAAGAAACTGCTTCAGGAAGAAGCGCAGAAGAAGCAGGAAAACTGGCTGGCGAGTTTGCGCGAGAAAGCCTACATCAAAACTTTCTAGCTAAACTGCCGCGACAGTTCATTAATGCTCGATGCCCCTTCGCATCGGCATAACTCTTGGCGACCCGGCCGGTATTGGCCCGGAAGTCATCGACAAAGCGCTCGCTTCCGGTCAGCTTCGCGGAGACGTTGTCGTCCGCGTCATCGGTGAGCGGGGCCAGACGACGCCCGGCGAGGCAACGCGCGTGTCCGCTGGTCTTGCCTTCGCCGCGCTCGAAGAAGCTGCGCGCCTGGCCAATTCAGATGAAATCGATGCCGTCGTTACCGGCCCCATTCACAAAGCGCGCATGGCCGAAATCGGCTTCCACTTTCCAGGCCAGACGGAGTTCTTCGCCAATCGCACGGGCACGAGCAACTATGCCATGCTCCTTACCGCCGGCGCGATTACTGTCGCGCTGGTCACGACGCACATCCCATTGCGAGACGTGCCCGGCACACTGACAACTCCGGAGATAGTTCGCGTAGGGAAACTACTGGCTGACTTTCTCACCCGCCGCGGCACACAGTCCCCGCGCATTGCTGTAGCCGGCCTCAACCCGCATGCCGGCGAATCGGGCAAGATCGGACGGGAAGAAATCGATATCATCAGACCGGCAATTTCGGAGCTAAACCAGTCACCGTTCACCGATCACCATTCACCAGTCTTCGACGGCCCAATCTCCCCCGATACTCTCTTCTATCACCTCGCCCGGGGTAAATGGGACGCCGCTCTCTGCATGTATCACGACCAGGGACTGATCCCACTGAAGCTGCATGGATTTGATCAAGGCGTGAATGTCACGCTCGGTCTCCCCTACCCGCGCACCAGTCCCGACCACGGCACTGCCTTCGAGATAGCGGGTAAGAACCTCGCGCGGCCCGAGAGTATGATCGCAGCAATCAATCTCGCTATCGAGCTGGCTTCCTGATGCAAACCGCCAAATACGGCACCGTCTTCACCATCGGCCTCCAGAATACCTTTGTTTATCGCTGGAACTACTTTCTTCGCGCCTTGTTTGGCCTCATCCCCCTCGCCGGCACGGTGTTTCTCTGGAATGCGATTTTCAAAGAGCCAGGTGGCCGGGGCTTCGGCGGCTACAACTACGGCTCGATGATTTATTACTATCTCCTAACGATCCTCGTCTCGAACCTGGTTACGCCCACCGAGGACGATTGGCAGATTGCTTCCGATATTCGCGAAGGTCAGATCAACTCCTTTCTGACCAAACCACTGAGCTATCTCGGTTATCGCACCAGCATCTTCCTCGCAGGCCGCCTTGTTTATACCGCCGTCACTATTGTCCCGATCATCCTTATCTTCTTCTACTTCAGAGCTTATCTGCAACTACCGCATAGTGTCTCGACCTGGCTCCTGGCAACTGTATCCCTCGCCATGGCGGCGTTCATCCAGTTCTTCATTACTTATGCTTTAGCCATGATGGCGTTCTGGATACTCGAAATATCGACCATTGTCTTCATCGTCTATTCTTTCGAATACTTCCTCGGGGGGCAGATGTTCCCGATCGACATCATGCCTGCCGGTATCCAGGCCGTGATGAAATGGTTGCCGTTCTACTACGAGTTGTTTTGCCCAATCGCCATCTTCCTCGAACGCCTGCGCGGGACCGAGTTAGCTCTAGCGATCGGCATTCAAGCCGGGTGGTTAGTTATCACCTGGGCCGCCGCACACTTCATGTGGAAGCGCGGTCTGGGGTATTATCAGGCTGTGGGCGGGTAGCCGAAATGAATCTCTTGCGTGATCGGCGGGATCCCTCGGCTTCACTCGGGATGACGAGGCGCGGGTTCTTATTCGTAACGTAAGGCGTCGATGGGATCGAGCCGCGCCGCCGTTCGCGCTGGATAAAATCCAAAGAATATCCCGACGGCCGCGCTGACAAGAAACGCGAGCACGATTGACCCAGGCGAGATAAGCGACGGCCAGTTTTTCCAAGCCGACAATGCTTTGGAAGCGGCAATTCCCAACGCGATGCCGAGCAGTCCTCCAACGGCGCTGAGCGACACCGCTTCGATGAGGAATTGCGTGAGGATGTCGCGCCCGTGCGCGCCCACCGCCATTCGCGTGCCGATTTCCCGCGTCCGCTCCGTCACGCTCAC
>QHBL01000188.1:0-384 GCA_003244125.1 Chthoniobacterales bacterium | reverse complement strand
CATGATGTTCATGATGCCGATGCCGCCGACGAGGAGCGACACTCCGGCGATGGCGCCAAGCAAGCCGGTCATGACATCGGCTGTCGCTGTCGCCGCTTGAGCGATCTCCTGCTGATTGCGCACCGTGAAATCATCGTCCCGTCCGGAGCGGATGTTGTGCCGCTGGCGCAGCAACGAAGTGATCTGCTGCTGGGCCGGATCGAGATCAGCGGCGCCCGCGACCTGCACGTTGATGTTGCGCAAGGTGGTGCCGCCGGAGACGCGCTTCATCGCGCTGGTGTAAGGCATGATGACGACGTCGTCCTGATCGGGCCCTTGCGCGCTGAGCCCTTTTGCGGTGAGCAGGCCGACGACGGTGAATGGCACGTTCTTGATGCGCAAAGT
>QHBL01000357.1 GCA_003244125.1 Chthoniobacterales bacterium | reverse complement strand
TTCGCTCCGCTCAGAATGACAGGAAGTGAAAATCTGCGATCTAACGCAGTTCTACTCGCCGTTGAGCGGCGGGGTGAAGCGCTACCTGCACGATAAAATCGCGTTCGTTCAAAGCGCAACGGATCATCAGCATGTTCTTATTGTTCCGGGAGCAAAGAACGAATACACGCGCTCCGAACGTTCGCGCATTTACACCATTGGTTCGCCGATGGTCTCGCGCACGTCGCGTTACCGCGCGCTGCTCGATCTGCGCGCGATGGATCAAATCATCCAGCGCGAACGCCCGGATTTGATCGAGTCAGCGGATCCGTATCAACTCGGCTGGCGCGCTGTTCGCACCGGGAGCGAGCTTGGTATTCCCGTGGTTGGGTTTTATCATTCGCACTTTGCCGAAGCGCACCTTGGCTTTCCTATGGTGGGCGATGCGCTGCGACAGGCCGCCCGGCGTTACGTCCGCAATCTATACAATCGCTTCGCGGCAACGCTGGTTCCCTCGCCGGGCCTCGCTGCTGTCCTGAAGGGCTGGGGTGTAAACAATGTCCGCCCCGTTAGCCTCGGCGTGAACACAAACATCTTCAGCACCGCACCGGATGACGCGGCTGCGACACGCGGGCAGCTCGGCCTTCCGCAGCGGCGCACACTCCTGCTTTACGTCGGTCGATTGTCGCCGGAGAAAAACACGCGGACGCTCTTTCGCGCGTTTCTCGAATTAAATGCGAACGCGCCGGAGCGATTTCATCTTCTCGTCATCGGTGACGGGCCGCAGCGGAAGGAACTGGCGGAGTTGCAAGCGCGCTGCGCGAATGTGAGCTGGGTGCAATATTGCGCCGAGCCATCTGAGCTCGCGCGCTACTACCGGGCGGCGGATTTGTTCGTGCATCCAGGAACACAGGAAACGTTTGGCCTCGCCGCGCTCGAGAGTCAGGCCTGCGGCACACCTGTCGCGGGCATTCGCGGCAGTTTTATGGACGAAGTGATCCGGCATGAACAAACCTGCTGGGCCACTGAAAACACGCCGGACGCACTGGCACGCGCGATTCAGTGCGCGTGCGAAACTTGCTTAACCATTGAAGGACAAGGCGCGGCGCAGTTGGTGGCCGAAGAGTTTTCTCGGCGGCGCGTTTTCGAGCGGCTGTTTTACATTTACGGGGAAATTTGCTCTAAATATCGGACGTAAGATGGAATCGAAGACAGCACCGGCTTACACTATTCGCTCTTATCGCCGCTGCGATCGCGCGGCCGTGCGTGACCTTTGTTGCGCCACCGGATTTTTAGGTGAGCCGATCGATCCGATCTTCGAGGACCGGGAGTTGTTCGCCGATTTCCTAACGACCTACTACACCGACCACGAGCCGGAATCTTCCTTCGTGCTGGAGATTGAGGGCGAAATTCGTGGATATCTGCTCGGCTCGCGCAAGCCGCTCCAGAACCAACTTTACTCGATTCAGCAAAACGTCGTGCTCTTCTTTCGCGCCCTTCTGCGTTACCCGCGCTACAACGCGCGCTCGCGCAAATTCATCCGCTGGGTGCTTTGGTACGGATGGCGCGAAGTGCCGGCGGCGCCGCGTTTCACGCCTCATTTTCACATCAACCTCCTTCCGGAAGCGCGCAGAGTCTCAACCACACGTGCGCTCTTTGGCGCATACTTTCGTTACCTCTATCAATGCGGCGAACGCAGCGTTTATGGGCAAATGGTAACGTTCGAGAGCCGGCGCGGAGAGAAGCTTTTTGAGCGCTATGGCTTCAAAGTATTGAATCGGGCCGAGATCACGAAATACAAATCGTTCTATCCGGAGTCCGTCTATCTCAGCACGGTAATAAAGACGCTGGAAACTGATGGGCCGTTTTCGGCCTATTCGCGACGCCAGACCTGAACTATCGCTGGCGCGCGTTGCGGCCCCGCCCGAAAGGGAACGGACGGGGCTCGCAACCACGACCAACTATCTGGACTTAGGAGTTGATCCCGTTCGGGAAGAATCCACCCGCATTCGCTCCGGGGGCGAAGTAAACGATGTTCAAGACCTGCCGTGCTGTGCGCGCGAAGACGATTCCGTTATCGTCGGTTGGCACGAGATTCTGCAGGCCATTGTAAACAATACCCTGGTCGTCATCGACGGCGCCGTCGAGCGCATCGCGCAGGTCCGATATCTTTCTAACAGTGCCATTGATGCCGTAGCTATCCTTACCGATGAGCACCGTGCGGATGTTGCCGGCGTGATAAGCTTCCGTGCCGAGAATGCCGGCCGCCGCACTCAAGATCGTCTTGTTAGTAAGCAAAGGAGCTGCACCCCGATAAGCGGTCACGCCCACGTCTTCGAAGACGAACGCGCCAAGTAGAAAGTTGATCGTGCTGGCGAAAGGATCAAAGCTCGAACCGATGCCGGCAGCTTTGGCCAGGGCGTTCCAGCTCTCCTGCAAATCAATCGCCGGTTTGGCTACTGGCGTAACTCCCAATGACTGCAACGTCTCTCGGATAAACTGAACGTGAGCGCGCTCGTCCTGAGCTATCTCCCAGGCATAATTCCGGATAATGTCGTTGTCGAACGGCACCTTCGGGTTCGACTTGATGAGGGTAGGGCCGAATTTGCCTTTGCCGTTTACACCCACTCCAGCCTCCGCTATCCCATGCCCAGAAACAGCATAGGTGTAATACTCCGCCTCCAGGTATTCCAAGTTCAAAGCAAACTGCAAGACGGCAATGTCGTTCGCACTGGCAGCCGCGGAAGTTGTCTCCTGCGCGCCCGCGACCGAAGTAAGTAATTTCAGGCCAGTTAAACCGGCAGCACCGAGACCGAGACGTTTGATTATTTCGCGACGGCTCGTTCCGGCTGAAGATGTGAGATGATCAGTAATTAAGTCGATGTTCATAGAATGCGGTTGAGTTTGGACGCGATGGCGATTCGCCGCCATCCCTCCACCTATGGCTTACGTATCTGGCGAGCTTTTGGATGAGAAAGAAATAACGAAAACTCCTCTATTTTCCGCCAGTGGGATTAGGCTCATAAAATTGCATCTAATTAGCCGAAGGCGACGTATAACTGCCCCTCTCTTAGCCGAGTGGGTAATGACACAATTCTTTGTTGTAACTCCACCCGGTCGATCTTTTAGAGTTGTGTCTGGGCCGAAGTTCACCTAATGGCTCATTCGGTCGATGAGGGAACTATCGGCGCAAGAGGAGTTGGACTTGGAGTTGATCACGGCGACTGCGCGCGGGGATCATAGCTCCTTTGCATTGCTCTTCGACCGGCTTGCCCCGCCGCTTTATTCGGTTGCTTACAAGATGCTGGGCGACTCCAATGAAGCCCAGGATGCGGTGCAGGATGCCTTTATCCAGATCTGGCGACGCGCCGCTCATTACGATCATCGGCAAAGTAGTGTCTTTACCTGGGCTGTCTTACTGACACGCAGCCGAGTCATTGATCGGTTGCGTGCGCGAGCCCGCCGCGGCCGGCTGGCGGAGGAGTCGCAAGAAAAGAGCGAGATTGCATCTACGGTGGAAAGCAGCGCGGATATCATGGAGAGAAAGGAAGAAGCAGCGCGCGTCCGCTCAGCCGTGGCTGAACTACCCCCCGAGCAACGAGAGGCACTCGAGCTAGCCTTCTTCACCGCGTTGACCCATGAAGAAATTGCAGCGCGATTGAACCATCCCCTCGGGACAGTGAAGGCGCGAATCCGCCGAGGATTACTTAAGTTACGGCAAAGCATGAAATGATAGCCGAGGAACAACAGGATCAGGCCGCACTCTACGTCCTTGGACTTCTCGAGGGGACGGAAGTAGCTGGCTTTGCAGCTGCGATGACAGCTGATCCCGAGCTGCGCGATCTTGTCCATGAGTTGCGCGAGGCAGCTGGGACGCTGGCGTTCGCCGCTCCTCCGGAGGTCGTGCCGCCGGCCCTGAAAACTGCGGTGATGAAGCAAACCGGACCACGGCGGGAACATGCGAGTGTGTTCACGAATTGGGTGCCATGGGCGATCGCCGCCGCGCTCGCGCTGTGTTGCACTCTCCTTCTCTTCGGCAGAACGAAATTTTCCCGAACGATCGCCGCGCAGGCGCAACAGATAGCAAGCCTTAACAAGCAACGAGAAGGTGCGCTGAATGAGATGAACTTCAGCCATGAGCAAGCTAACTCCGCCCAAGTACAAATCGCGAGACTCAGTGCCGAGCGAGATGCGTTGACAAGAAAGATTGCCCAGCTGGAGAAGGAGAACGAAGAGTCGCGCGTCGAGGCAGCTAAGTTAACCGCCGACCGGGATGCTTTGAAGGACCGCGTCTCTGCCTTCGAACGTAACGCTAACGTCATTGTTGCTACCCTCACCTCCAAGCTGAGTACGGCTCCGCAAGCTCTCGCGACTATTACTTGGGACACGGCAAAACAGCAGGGAGTTTTACGAGCGGAAGATCTCCCGCCCAATAGGACAGATCAGGATTACCAGCTCTGGATTGCCGACCCGAATTATAAAGATCCGGTAAATGGCGGCGTCTTCAGTGTGACAAAGAGCGGGAACGCCGAGATCGTTTTCCGGCCCAATGCGCGAGTGACCTCAGCTAAAGCTTTTCTCGTCAGTCTCGAACGCAAAGGTGGAGTAACAAAAGCACAGGGTCCGATCGTTCTGGCTGGGAACTTGTAACGTGTCGTTTGTTTCTTCCCGCCGGCTCACTGCGGTAAAAAATAGCATCTCACATTTTCGAGTGGGGCCTATTGCTTTGTATATTCGCGCGCGCCCTGAGGCCCTTCATCTAAAGAACAGTTTAGTTGCTCCGCAAGAAGACGAGGGCCTAAGTTGCTTGCACGCCAGTGCGGCAACGAAGCCGCGAGGGGCTGAGAGCTCGTGCACTTCCCATGGGTCGATTTGCGTGTTCCACGTCGGCTCACCTTCTTCGACACCACTTAGTACTTCGATTTCTTGCAATGGAGCAGCCAGTCCGTGGCCGGTCGCCTTGAGCAAAGCTTCCTTTCGCACCCAGGCGCGAAAGAAAGCTTCTTGCTGGCGTGGCCAATCGGACAGCTCGCGCCAGATCGCGAGCTCCCGATGGGAAAACATTCGCGGCGCAAGCGTGTTTAGTTCCGCCGAACGCGCGGGAGATGGCGCGATTGCTTCGAGATCGATTCCAAGTTCGCGGTTCCAAGCGAGAGCGAAAACGGCGAAATCGCCTGAGTGCGAAAGATTGAAGCATAAACCGCGGCCATCTTCGTGGTCTCCGACAAGGTAGGGCTTGCCGCGCCGGCCGTATCGGAAAACCAGGTCGGAAGGAGATTGGTCGAACACGGCGGCGAGTAGTTGACGCAACAAAATACGCGTCGCGCGAAAACGATGGCGATCCCGTTCGAAGACAAATTGTTCAGCCCGCTCCTGTTCGGCCGCGCCCAGGATTGCGCTGAACTCGATGACATAACGAGACGAAAGCGCCCCGACATTGCCGATGAAGATCTCCATGCCGGGATCTGGAGATCGAAGACTTTCCAGATTGTGCAGCGCAGCCGGTCGCGCGGAAGACAGCGACGCGCTCATGGACGCATTAGCGGGTGTCGCGGCCGTTGGAGAATGCGGGTTCCGCACTTTGGTGCAGGCACGTGTCGATCGTTTGCGCCAGATCATCCACGTGCGCCGTGATGCACTCGAGGTGGCTGCCTCTGAGGGAACGGACGGAAGCTTTCGCCGCGAGACCTGTCCAAGCCTCTTCGAGATGATCGCCGCGATGGAGCAAATCTTCCGAAAGCAGCACAACCATCGGTCCGTGGTATTCGCGCGGACGATAACCGGCCGCGGCCCACAGAAACGTAGAAGGCACATCGCGTCGCTTTTCCGGAGAACTCGTGCAAACGGAAGCGGCTTGCTCCTGTCGCGAACGGCTTTTGCGAGTTAGCTTCCGCAATTGCCGAAAAGCTAAGCGCCACTGCGTCCGCTTATCCGCTTTCTGCCATAACTCCAATTGCTCGCGCCGCAGCCACCAGCGCCGGAATTGGTTCAATTGCGCCGGCTCTTCCCAGCCCAACCAATGGCCGAATAGCTCGCAAAGCAGCCGCGTCGCGCGCAGTGTTCTGTCGCTCGGTTCCGCGTCGATGAGCAGAAGCATTTCGACTGTCTCACCGCCGGCGGCGAGTTGTTGCGCAAGCTCGTAGGCGACGATGCCGCCGAGGCAGAAACCGCCGATGACGTACGGGCCGTGCGGCCGCACCGTTCGCAGTGTCTGTAAGTGCTCCCCCGCCATTTCTTCGATGCTGAGCGCGTGGGACCGGGTGCGCACATGGACCGGCGGCAACACGTAAAATGGCCGCTCCGATCCAAGCGCGCGCGAGAGCTTCGAGCTATAAAAGCCGCCACCGAACAGATCGCCGTGCAAATAGAAGAAAGGTGTGTCTGCGCCGCGCTCGTTGACTTTCAAAACCGCAGGCGCTTCGTCGTTGGCTTGTCGCGCGAGCTCAGCCGCGAGAAATTCGATTGTCGGATCGCTAAAGAAGACCGCGGGAAGGATCGCCTTCCCGGAAACGACTTCGGCGCGATGCAAGAGCCGCAGTGCGAGAAGCGAATTGCCGCCTAGCTCAAAGAAGTCGTCGCGAATACCGATGCCGCGAGTTCCCAGCAGCTCCTGCCAGATTTCCACCAACTGGACTTGCAGGCTGAGATACGGACGCACGGCGCCATTGCTCTCGTTCGCGCCCTCGGGCGAAGGCAGCGCGTCGCGATCGAGTTTGCCATTGGGCGTGCGCGGCAACGACGGTAACGAAACCAGGGCCGCAGGCAGCATGTAATCAGGCAGGGATTTCTTCAGCGCATCGCGCAGCGCGGCTGTCGATCCATCGCTCACGACGTAAGCGACGAGTTGCTTCTCGCCCGAGCGGCTCCGGCGCAGGATCACGGCGCAATCGCGTACGCCTGGTTGTTGCCTGCATGCCGTCTCGATTTCTCCCGGCTCAATGCGAAAACCGCGCAGCTTGATTTGATTATCAGCGCGGCCGAGGAACTCGATCACGCCATCTTCTCGCCAGCGCGCCAGATCTCCGGTTTTGTAAAGGCGCGCATCAGATTCGGGGCTAAACGGATCGTTAACGAATCTCTCCCTCGTTAGCTCAGCACGATGCCAGTAACCGCGCGCGAGACCATCACCGCCGATGCACAATTCACCGGTCACGCCAGTTGGCACCTGCTTCAGTTTCTGGTCGAGAATATGTGCCGTCGTGTTGGCAATCGGTGTGCCGATAGGAATCGCACCACCGCCCAGATCATTCGCGGTGATCGTGTGACAGCACGCGAAGGTCGTGCTCTCCGTCGGGCCGTAGCCATTGATCAGCCGCGTGCTCGGCAACGCCGCGAATGCTTTCGCGACGTGCGTACTGGAAAGAACATCACCGCCCGCAAGCAACTGCCGCAACGGCCGGAGATCGTTCAGCCGCTCATCGACCATCGCATTGAACAAGCCGGAAGTGAGCCACAGCGTTGTCACGCCGCACTCGCGAATTGTGCTGCCGATCTCTTTCAGCGGCGGCGAACCCGGCGGCATGATGACAAGCTTTCCGCCGTTCAAAAGCGCGCCCCAGATCTCAAAAGTGGATGCGTCAAACGAAACGGGCGCCAGCTGGAGGAATGTCTCGTCGGGCGTGAAGAATGCGTAATCAGTGTTTTTTACGAGACGAACGACAGCGCGATGTGGAACCGCGACGCCTTTCGGGGCGCCGGTCGAGCCCGACGTGTACATAATGTAAGCGAGATCCTCGGTGCCGACGGCGACATCAAGATTGGCATCGGATTCGTCGTCGAAACTCTCCTCGTCCACGCACAGCACCGTGAGCGCGCTGTGATCCCGAGCGACGTCTTGGGATGACAATTTCGCCTGCGTCAGAATCACCGGCGCCCCCGTGTCGTTGAGCGTGAAGGCGCGACGCTCCGCCGGATATGCCGGATCGAGTGGAACATACGTGCCACCAGCTTTCAGAATCGCCAGCAGCGCCAGCACGATTTCGGGCGAGCGCTCCATCCACACGCAGACTGGAACGTCGCGCCTGGCGCCGAGCTTTTGTAATCGGCGCGCCAGCCGATTCGCCGCGCGATTGAGCTCGAGGTAACTCCAGCGCGTCTCACCGAAAACCAGCGCGGTCGCATTCGGCGCACGCTGCACCTGCAGCTCAAAAAGCATGTGAATCGCCGCATCGCGCGGGTACTCTGTGCGCCGGCCACTCCATTCCGCCGGCGCGGCCTCGCACGGACGCCCGTTGTAGCTGCCGCTGTCCTC
>QHBL01000203.1 GCA_003244125.1 Chthoniobacterales bacterium | reverse complement strand
TCGCAACGGCTATGACGTGGGCCTAGAATCCCATTAGCTCGCTCACGTACTTCACCGGCGGGCTGCCAAACGATAGCACGGTGTCGTTGTATTGCTTGAGATTGAACTTCTCGCCATCGCGAGCTTTGGCGCGTTGGCGCAGATCGAGATGCTCAGCTACTCCGACAAAGTAAGTCGATAGCTGCGCCGAGCTAAGGCGGGCCCGTTTCCACTTCGCCACTGCTTCACCTTCCTGCTGGAAACCTTCCTTCATCATCAAGGTCATGGCGTCCTGTTCACTCATGTTATGTGCGTGAATCCCCTGGTCGATCAATGCATTACAGATCACCCGGAGCCGCATCTTGAGCTGCTGCATCTTAACTTCCGGTCCACCATAACCTAGTTCAGCCATGACTTGCTCGGTGTAAACAGCCCAGCCTTCAATAAAGGTTCCACTCTGAAAAATAGCTCGAACCAAAGTCGGTGCGCGGAACTGATTTGAGTGAGCTAGTTGCAGATAATGACCAGGCATCGCTTCGTGCACGGTAAGATCGCGGCACATGTAGTTATTGTATTCCTTAAAGAAGGATAGCTTCCGCTGCGCATCCCAATCCTTCGGCGTCGGCTCGACCGCAAAAAACGTCTTGCCATTTTGCTCGAGCGGTCCGGGTGAATCGCAGTAGGCAATACCCTGTCCGCGTTTGAACTCAGGCATGACAATGACGTCGAGCGGCTTGTCAGGCACCGTCACCACGTCGTGCTTCCTGGTATATTCAGTCGCTTCCCGCACGATCTTCTGCGCATAGCTCACAATCGTGTTGTCGTCGGGATGCTGCTCCGCCAGCTTGTCCAGAACCGCAGTGGTTACTTTCTTCCTGTCTTCCAGTGTAGCTTTGTCCGCTTTCGGAAAGTATTTCTTATAAAGCGGCAGCGCCGTTTGATAGATCGCGCTTTGCGTTTGCGCGAGATCGTCCTGCGCGCGCTTCATGATCTCTTCCATCGAAAGGTCCGATGCCAGAGCAAAGCGCAACTTCTTGCGGAACTTGTCCGCGCCCAGTCGGAAGTCGCCATCGGAACGCGGCAGCAAATCCTTTTGCAGCCAGACCTTGTAGTCTTCAAGCGCCTTCGCCGTTTTTTCCTGGGTTTCGTTCAACTCATTGCCGAGCTGCGGCGCCTGACTTAGTAGAGGCGTGAGTCCTTCACGAACTAACGAGATTGCGCCTTGCGTCTGCTCGACCGCAGTTTCCGTGTAGATCCTGGGACAATGTTGAAGGTTGGCCTTGGCCTGCGCGATGACGGCTGGAATAGCTTCTAGTCGTTTGCGCAAATTCGGAATTCTTTCCTGCGCCGGCGCGAAGTCGCGCGCGATCAGCAGATAGATACTGTTAGCCAGACTTTCGTTATAGAGCAGCGGGTTCCATTGCCACTCTTTCAGCTCTTCGATTCCGAAAAGCTGGTTATCGACCGCGTCCTTCAAAATGCGAACATCAATCTTGTTAGCGCCACTCAATTGCGACAGATCGTTGAAAGCTTGGAGCTGCTGCCGGACTTCCTTCGCGTGCGCGAGCTCCTTATCGCGACCTTCCGCGGAGTAGTCGGTCAGCTTGTCATCAAAGCGGTGATCGCCCAGTTGAGTCGCATACTCGGGATGGGTCGCCAGCAGGTCTTCGATGTAATCGTGAGCGACCTTCTCGAACTTCGTATCCTGCTCGGTGGCGGAAGCCACATAGGTTGGCAATAGCAGGCAGAATGCAACTGCGGCGGAGATTATCTTCATGGAAGTAAATGCTAAGTGGGAGCGCCGCCGGCCAACATGGGTTCAGTGGCGACTTCGTCTTCGGTGACCTGGGATTGGAGATAGGTTTTCTCGTGGTAGTAGCGGGAGACGAAGACGTAGATAACCGCGGCACCGAACATAAGGAAGGTGAAGAAGCGGAAGTAGTTTGCGCCTTCCAGGTTCCAGCCCATGGCTTTAAGCTTGGGAATAAGAAAGCTAATGACGGATGGTAGTTGGTTACCAAGGGCGATGGAGAGCAGCCACATGGACATGAGGAGGCTCTTCATGCGATTCGGCGACTGGGTATAGGCGAACTCAAGCCCGGTAATGGAGACCATGACTTCCCCGGCAGACAAGATGATGTAGGCGAGGAATTGCCAGCCGACATTCGGCCGCCCGCCGTGATCGATCGAGAGCTGGATCATCCAGATGACGACGAATGACATGGCGGTGAGGAAGAGGCCGATGCCGATCTTGCGCAACGGTGTGAGCGGGAAGAAGCGGCTGATCGCCGGATAACCGAAGTAGTTAAACAGCGGAATCATGGCGAGAATGAAGAGGCCGTTGACCACGTTCACCTGTTCGGGCAGAAAGCTCATGCCGAAGAAGTGCAGGTCCATTTTCTGGCATTGAAGGGTCCATTCGCCTCCGCTGCTCTGGTCCCAGAGCGCCCAAAAAATCATGGTGAAGGCGAAGATGATCCAAACACGGGCCAGGATACTGAGGCCTTCTTTGCTGCGGAGATCGCGCAGGAAGCCAAGACCGGCAGGCGGGATATGCACCATTCTTTTGCGCCCGAGCCAGAAGATGATCGTGGCGATCAACATCAAGACGCCGGGAAGTCCGAAGGCGTAGCGTGGGCCCCAGTTCGGACTGCGCAGCAACACCGGACAGAGCCAGATGGAGAAGGATGAGCCGAGGTTGATGGAAAAATAAAACCAGCCGAAGACGCGTTCGAGGAGGTGTTTGTTCGACTCGCCGAATTGATCGCCGACGTTGGCCGACACGCAAGGCTTGATGCCGCCCGCGCCGGCGGCGATGAGGATGAGGCCGATAGCGAGAACCCACTTTTGGCCGAAATGAATTCCCCAGGACGTATCCATGAAGGCGAGGGTGAAATGGCCAAGGCAGTAAACGATGGAGAGGTAAAGAATGGTGCGGTATTTCCCGAGCCAGCCATCGGAGATGATGGCGCCGAAGAAGGGCATCCAGTAAACGGAGGAGACGAATTGGTGGAACCAGCCCTGCGCTTCGTTCTCGGGCATTCCCTGGAGTACGCCCGAGCGAGTCAGCATGAATTGCGTCATGAACCCGATGAGGATCGTGCGCATGCCGTAGAAGCTGAAACGTTCGGCGCCTTCGTTGCCGATGATGTAGGGCACGCCCGGCGGCATCGTCGTCATGTTCGGCGGCGATGTGCGGTATTTACCTTTAGGCATGTCGAGCTCCGGCTAGGGAGATTTTTTTTCCGGGAAAAAATTCGCCGGCGTGGCGCTGGCGGCGGGTGGGCTGGTGTGTTCCGCGCGGGTCGCGTTCTTCGCTTCGGCTAAACGGTCGCGCTGCACTTCCGGGTATTCACCGAGATGATGTTCTTCGCAGGAAACGGAAAGCAATGCCGCCGCGCCCAGCATAAATAAAGCGGAGCGAAATAAGAGGCGTCGCATGCGGCGGGAATGTAGCGGGTAAGCTCCAAGGCACGCAACAAAAACAAAATGCGTTTTAGCCCCAGAGGACACAGGGTCACAGCGCAAAGGTAAATTAGGAAAGCAGAAAGAAGAGAAACAACAATCAGTAATGCAGCGAGAGACAGCAACAGGAAAGGCCGTTCTGACTGCGGTGACGGTCGCTTCTTGCCTGTGTCAGAGCGAGCGATGTCGAGACATCTCTGGCTCCTCGCAATAGATCAGAGATTCCTCGGCTTCGCTTCGCTGCGCTCGGCCGGAGCAGGAGTGTGCCTGGGCGCATTCATCGTTGCCCAGATCCCGCCCGAGACGTTGCCAGCCCGCGTTCATTACGGCAGCGCGTAAACTTCCACCAAGGCATTTCCGGAGGTGTTGTTCACGCCTTTCACGATTGCGGTGGTGTTCCCGGCCGCTCGCGTGGTCACGATGGCTGGCTCGTTCGCGTTGGGGGGCGCATAGCCGCTGGCGCGAATGGCAGCAGCCTGACTTGAGGTCGTCCAGTTGTCGCCAACGCCGAGCAGCGCGCCATTGGCGTCATGCAGCTCGAGCGTCGGATTGGCCAGCACTGTGGTCACTCCAAATTGACTGAGCGGTCGGGCCGAGCGCGCGCACGAGCACCTTGGTCGTCCCACTCCCACCGCTGATGAAGCCGCCGATCATGGCGTTGCTGCCCGTGCCAACAAAACCACGCGTGCTAATGGTCGTTAGGGTGGTAGTCGTGGATTGATCCAGATCGTAAGCTTCGACCCGGGTGACGCCCGTGCTGTTATTCACCCCGCTGACGATGGCGGTGTAGTTACCCGGCGCGAGCGAGGCCAGGATGGCGGACTCCAAGTCATTGGGTGGCGCTTTGCCGGTGGCCTGGATCGCAGCCACTCCTGTCGAAGGCAAGACCTGCTACACCCGTGAATCCACTCGCGAACGTAGTCTTCACCCCGTCGTGAGTGAATTTGTAGCTGCCGCAACACCAGTTCTTGCCGGCGTCAAGGTTTCATCTATCCACGCGCGAGCGTGGAGAGCTCTCGGCAACCGACGAGAATCAGGCGAGTGCTTAACGTGCGGAGCTAGCGCGCAGTCGGCGATTGCACCGCTGAAATCCGGCCGCGGCGGCGGCACCAAGCGTTAGGGAAAGCAATGTTCCGCCTGTATCAGGAACCGAGCTGGTCGAAGTAACGGTGAGCGAGCCTGTCGTCAGCAACCGGTAATCCAATGAGCTATTAACGAACTCGCCGCTGTTGGAAAAAGAACCAGGTCCATTTGGTGAACCGATCTCAAGAGCATAGACTCCGGGAGTGGTGATATGACTTGAGTAGGAGAAGTTAAGATAGTGCGAATCGACCCCAAAATTGTCGAAGATATAGGCGTCAGGCGAAGCTAAAAAATTCGTCCCTGTGCCAGCGCCCGGAGAATAATGGGAGCCAGAAAACACGAGTCCGTCGCTACTCGTCATATCGAAAGCGCCATAAGTTCCCGTAGTGGAATTGAAGATGAAAGAGCCGGTAGCGGTTGTGCCATCATCGAACGTGACTCCAGTTAGCGTATAGAGAAAAGGCACGGCTGCGGCCGAGCGAGCCAGGGCAAGGCTACTGAACAGCGTCAGGGCCAGGATGAGTGCTGAAAGGTGGCGGCGGGTTTTTGGCAGCGATTTGTTTTTCATTTCTGATTTACTCATGTTGGTGCAGCGATTCTTCTGGAAGTTTGGAAGATACGCCAGGTTTAAATATAGGCAGCTACTTCCCGCAGCGGCTGGCGTTTGTCATTGATTCTATTGCGCGGTGAAGGTTGCGGTGTAGGCGGTGGTGGTGGTTGGGGTGATCGTGTGCGAGATGGCCCCGCCATCACTCCACTTCTGCCAAATGTATTGGCTACTTCCGCTACTTTGCGGTGAAGTCGTCCTAAGGGTGTGGTGGGAGCCCGCTGCCCAGGAAAAGGTGCGAGCTAAATGATAGGTCGTGCCATCGACCGCGTAGGAAAGACCGGCTGGGTTTGTTTTCACGCTGATCGTAATTGGCCTGGCAATGGGCGTCGGAGTTGCAGTAGGTGTAGGAGTCGGCGTCGGAGTAGGCCTCGGGGTTGGAGTGGGAGTTGGGGTCGGTGTTGGAGTAGGTCTCGG
>QHBL01000126.1 GCA_003244125.1 Chthoniobacterales bacterium | reverse complement strand
ATCGAATTCGATTTGTCGCTCGCGAGCAAGGAAACACGGCGGAGCGAATTGAGGAACGTCTCGCGCTCGAGGGTGACGCGCTCCTTCGCTTCGGAGGGAATGACCTGTTTGTAGTTCGGGTAATTGCCTTCGATCAGCTTGGAGACGAGCAGCGTGTTATTGAGATCGAAAGCAATCTGGCCAGTGCCGACGCTGATTTTGACGTCGCCATCCTCGGTCAGTAGCCGCTGCAATTCCGTCACGGCCTTCGTCGGCACGATGATGTCCGCTTCCTGGCTGCGCGGGAATTCCATGTCGATATCGACCATGGCGAGCCGGCGTCCATCGGTGGCGACGAGGGTGAGCTTGTTTTCCTTGAAGGAGAAAAGGAGGCCGTTGAGCACATAGCGCGTTTCGTCAGTCGAAATGGCGTAGGACGTTTTGCGCAAGCCGTCGCGCAGATCCTTCTGCCGCATCGTCACGACTTTGGCGCCTTCGAACTTAGGCAACGGTGGGAATTCCTCTTCCGGCAATCCGAGAATCTTGAAGAAGCTTTGGCCGCTGCGAATCGAAGCCGCGTTTTTGCCATCGACCTCGACGGAAATCTCGCTCGAGGGCAACTCGCGGATGATGGTGAACAACCGCCGCGCCGGCAGCGTGGTCGCGCCGCCTTTTTCCACGTTGGCTTCGAAGCTTCCGCGCACCCCGACATCGAGATCGGTGGTGGTGAGATGGACCGCGCCGTCCTTGGCCTGGAGCAGGACGTTCGAGAGAATCGGCAAAGTCGTGCGCGTGCTCACAACGTTCTGCACCTGCTGCAAACCTTCGAGCAATTTTTCTTTCGTCGCGCTAAATTTCATTGGGGAAAGCTAGATGTAAGGCGAGAGAAATTATTCGGCAACCGTATTCGCTCAACGTTGCAGCGCGCTGTCGATGAAGAAAATGGTCTGCCGCACGTTGTCCTGCTCTTTCATCCGCTTCTTCACCAGCTTGCACGCGTGCAAAACGGTGCCGTGATCGCGCCCGCCAAAAGCATCGCCGATTTCGTGGAGCGACGCCTTGGTCAACTCCCGCGCGAGATACATCGCCACCTGCCGCGGAAAGGCGATGCTCGCTGGCCGCCGCTTGCTCGTCATATCGGCGAGCCGCACATCGAAATGCTCCGCCACTTTGCGTTGAATCTGCTCGATCGTCACCGTCTGCCGCCGTTCCTCGATCAGGATGTCCTTAAGCAAATGCTCGATCGTTTCCTGAGTCAGCTCTTTGCCGCTGAGCGAAGCGAAGGACGCCACGCGCATGAGCGCCCCTTCCAGCCGCCGCACATTGGTGCGAATGCGATTGGCCAGGAATTGGTAAACTTCATCGGCCAGCTTGATCTGGAGCGTCTTCGCTTTTTTGCGCAAGATCGCCATCCGCGTTTCGATGTCCGGCGGTTGCAGCTCCGCGGTTAATCCCCACTCGAAAGGCGAGACGAGCCGATGCTCGAGATTGGCGATCTCAGAGGCGGGCCGGTCGCTGGAGAGAACGATCTGTTTATGACCGTCGAAGAGCGTATTGAAGGTGTGGAAAAATTCCTCCTGCGAACGTTCCTTGCCGCCGAGGAATTGGATATCGTCGATGAGCAGCAGATCGGTCTGGCGATAGCGTTTGCGGAATTTCGGGAGCGTGTTGTGCTGGATGGCGTCGATGAATTCATTGATGAAAATCTCGCTCGAGAGATACATCACGCGCGACGTTTTCTTTTTGCTCCAGACGAACTGGCCGATGGCCTGCATGAGATGCGTCTTGCCGAGGCCGACGCCGCCGTAAACGAAGAGCGGATTGTAGGTGCGCGCCGGCGCCTGCGCCACGGCGAGGCTGGCAGCATGCGCGATCTGATTATTCGGCCCCACGACGAATGACTCAAAAGTATTTCGCGGATTAAGACCGAGCGCGGAACCGCTGCTGCGACTGCTCTCTTCCGGCTTGCGCGGAGCGGCGGCGCCGAAAGTGAACTCGTCGGCATTGGCTTCTGAAGTGATGAACTTTACTGCACGCGGCTCGCCGAGGGCAGCAGTGATGGCGGCTTGCAAGGCCGGCATGTGATTACTCTCAATCCAGAGCTGGTAGATGTTGTTCGGGACCCGAAAGGTCACGTCCTCATTCGTCATGGCGTCGAGCTCGACGGCCGAGAACCAGCGCTTGTAGGTGTCGGCGCTGACCTGCGGCTTAAGCGCGGCGGCGAGTTTCTCCCAGACTGCTTTGCACTTCTCGTCCATGACTTGTTAACAAGCGCGCCACGAGGGAGCCGGCGGCGTATCAAAAAAAAGATGAGGTTCGCCGCAGGAAAAGGATGACCGGGGAAAAGGGCCAGCTGGAGAGGGGTCGCCCGCGCCCGGCGCGCGGAAGCGCTGTTTTGTCGAGGGAAACGGGGCTTTTTCCAGCGGAGGGTTGTGCTTGGCAGTTATGAGATTTCTGTCGTTCTGCGATAGGGGCGAGTGGCTGGAGTTCGTCTCACTGACTTGCTTGTTGGGGGATTGCTGCATTCTGTTCACAACTTATTCACACACGAGGCGGCGTTTGCTCGCTGCCAGCGGCTGGAGATTAGAAATCGTGCAAAAGTGCGACAAGTAAAAATCCGAACTTTATTTTTGAAAGCGCGCCAAAAAATTCTTGACTGAAAAAGCGAGCTGCGCAGCGACCAAATTTTTCCCTCGTGAGCTTCCATCACGCTAATTTGTCGTCAAAATCTGGCCGCGATTTTGTCGTCCGAATCGCTTGTAGTTAAGAGAATGTTGATCCGCGAAATGAAAACGGAAGAAAGCCGTCCCGGCTGTCAGGGCAAGCGGGCGTCTCGCCTGCTTGGCATTCGACAGGCGGGGACGCCTGTCTGCCGTGACAGGCGAGCCGCCTGTCTTCCGTCGCGCGCAATCTGTCGTGCGGTGGTCTTCGTTTTCCTCATTGCTATCACTTTGCGCACCGTGCAGGCGGCTGAGCTCTTGCCGCCATTCGGCTTTCGCTGGGGCGACCCGCCGCGCCGGGTGGAAGCGGTCTTGAATGGGGCCAAAGCCCGCGTGACCGATCGCAAACAGGATGGCAACCGAATGATCTGGAACGTCGAAGGCCTGGTGCATCCGGGATTGCGCCAAACGGTCTTCACTTTTCGCGATGAGAAGCTCATCGAAGTGGAGCTTCAGTACGAATATCCAGACTGGTCGATCGAGCGCTACAACGAGCAGATGGGAACGATCCGCCGCTATTTCGACAGCAAGTACGGCGTGGGCAAACTGGTCTCGCGCGCGCGTGAACCTGAGAACAGCGAAGTCGTGCAAACGCTGGTCGGTTACCAGTGGATGGTCGGCGCGACCATGCTGGAGTTGTTTTATTTTTCCGCGGAGAAACCGCCGCATGCCTTCCGAACGATCACGGTGGATTACAAATCGTTATAGTTCTATTCGTGCGCTTCCCACTTTGTCATTCCGACCGAAGCGGAGCGGAGTGGAGGAATCTCTAGCTATTTTCGCCCGGTGATCAGAGATGTCTCGACTGCGCTTCGCTGCGCTCGACATGACAAAAAAAGTGCGCCGGCGCGGCGCTCAGGATGACAGAAGTAGGCGAGCTGCGCTCAGGATGACAGCGCGGCGCGATCCCGTTGCGTCTCTTTCTGCAAACGCTTAAGCCGGCTAGCCAGCGCGGTTTTCGCCGCGGAGCTCATCCGGTCGATGAACAGGATGCCGTTGAGATGATCGATCTCGTGCTGCAAGGCGCGCGCCAGCAATCCTGTCGCTTCCAGTTCGATCGGCGCGCCGTCGATTGTTTGCGCGCGCACTTTCGTCCACATTGCGCGCTCGATGTCGCCGGTGATTTCGGGAAAACTGAGACAGCCTTCGCTGGCAATGTCGCGCTCCGGGCCAAGCTCGACCTCCGGATTCACCAGGATCAGCGGCATGTTCTGCTTGGGTTCAACTTCCACACCACTGAGCGTCAATGTGCTCGGCCGATCTTCGATCGGTGAAATGTCCAGCACCGTAAGCTGCAATGCTTCGCCGACCTGTTGCGCGGCCAGGCCGATGCCGTTCACGCCATGCATCGTCTCGAGCATGTTCGCCGCAAGCTCACGAAGCCGCTCGTCGATCTCCTCCACGCGATGACCTCTCGCTCGCAGGACGGGATCGCCGTATTTGCGGATGGGCAATTTCATTTTTCCTCGCGCGTGAACGCCGGCAGGTTACGCACGCCAGCCAGCTTGAGCGCGTCCATCACCTTTATAATGGTGCCGAAGCTCGCCTTTTTGTCCGCCTGCAAAG
>QHBL01000299.1 GCA_003244125.1 Chthoniobacterales bacterium | reverse complement strand
CCGCCGCGGCCGGCGCGCGCGTCATCGCGACCTCGCGAAGGGCGTTCGCGCTCGATCTTGCCCGGCAGTTTGGCGCGGCCGACATCATTGAAGAATCAGCCGATGTCGTCAGCGCGGTGAAGCCACTCACCGGCGGAAAATTCTGCGATGTCGTCATCGAATGCACCGGCAAACAATCCGCGCTTGATCTGGCGGCGGAGCTCACGCGTGAGCGCGGCCGCCTTGTCATCGCCGGTTATCATCAGGACGGGCCGCGGCAGATCAACATGCAGCTGTGGAATTGGCGCGGCCTTGATGTGATCAACGCGCACGAGCGCGACCCTCAGATTTATCGCGCGGGAATGGAAGCCGCCGTGCGCGCGGTCGAAAGCGGCTTGCTCGATCCGCGTCCGCTTTACACCCATCGCTTCGGGTTCGAACAAATGGGCGAAGCCTTCGCGACGGCGCTCGCCCGCCCGCGTGATTTCATCAAAGCGCTCGTCCTCATGCCATGAAACGCGTGCTCATGACGGCCGACACAGTGGGAGGCGTCTGGAACTATGCGCTTGGATTGATTCGCGCGCTGCCGGAAATCGAGTTCGCCCTTTGCACGATGGGGGCGCCGCTTTCCGCGTCGCAAGGCGGCGAGGTGAGCGCGTTGGAAAACGTTCGCCTTTTTCCTGGCGGCTACATGCTCGAATGGATGGATGATCCCTGGGGCGATGTCGATGCTGCGGGCGAATGGCTGCTTAAGATTGCGACGGAATTTCGACCCGACCTCGTTCATCTCAACGGCTACGCTCACGCCGCGCTTGGCTGGAACGCGCCGGTCGTGCTCGTCGCGCATTCGTGTGTGCTCTCGTGGTGGCGCGCGGTGAAGGGCGAAAATGCGCCCGCCCGTTTCGATGAATACCGCAAGCGCGTGACCAACGGGTTGCAGGCGGCAAACGTAGTGATCGCTCCCAGCCGCGCCATGCTCGAGTCGCTGCGCGAAAATTACAAAGCGGCATTCACCGCCCGCGCCATTCACAACGGCTGCGATCTGCCGCGGTTTTCTCCGCCGCCCAAGCAAGCCGGAATCCTCGCTGCCGGGCGTGTCTGGGATGAAGCCAAGAATCTGCGCGCGCTTGATACGGTTGCGCCAAGGGCGAAATGGCCAATTGAAATCGCGGGCGAGGTGTCCGCTCCAGGCCGGGAGCCGACCACGTTTCAAAACGCGCGGTTGCTCGGCAAGTTGAGCGCGGCGCAGTTGGCGCAGGCAATGGCGAGTGCTGCAATCTTCGCCGCGCCCGCGCGCTACGAACCATTCGGCCTTTCTATTTTGGAAGCAGCGCTGAGTAGCTGCGCACTCGTGCTGGGGGACATTCCGAGCCTGCGCGAACTCTGGCATGACGCTGCAATCTTCGTGGACCCTGACGATCACCCTTCGCTTGCCGCCGCGCTAAACCGGCTCAGCGGCGACGCTGATTTGCGCCAGGACTTAGCGCGTCGAGCTCGCCAGCGCGCCTTGGGTTTTTCAATCGAGGACATGGCAGCTGAGTACCGCGATCTCTACTCGGCCTGTTCCCGCATCGAGGTCGCAGCATGAAGACCGCGCTCTTCTATCACTCGCTTGTTTCCGATTGGAACCACGGCAACGCCCATTTCCTGCGCGGCATCGCGAGTGAATTGATCGCGCGCGGGCATGAGGTCGCGATCTATGAGCCGCGTAGTTCGTGGAGCGCACAAAATCTTTTTGCCGAATATGGCAACGCCCCTTTTGAGGAATTCGCACGGCGTTTTCCGCATCTGCGCTCGGTCCGATTCGACTTGCTCGAGCTGGAGCGCGTGCTCGACGCAGTCGACCTCGTCCTCGTTCATGAATGGAACGATCCCGAGCTCGTCCGCCGCATCGGCGAACATCACCGCGCCGCGTCGCGCAAATACGCGCTGTTGTTCCACGACACCCATCACCGCGCCATCACTAAACCGGAGGAGATGCAGCGGTACGATTTGTCCAACTACGATGGTGTGCTCGCCTACGGTGAAGCGCTGCGTCAGGTTTATTCAAAACGCGGAGTGCCCGCGTGGACGTGGCACGAAGCGGCAGACATCCGCGTCTTCTATCCGCGACCGCGCCGCGATTTCGACGGCGACATTGTCTGGATCGGCAACTGGGGCGATGAGGAGCGCACCGCTGAGCTGCGGCAATTTCTGATCGAGCCAGTCCGGTCGCTGAGCCTCCGCGCGAAAGTTTTCGGCGTCCGTTATCCGCAGCACGCCCGCGGGATGCTGCACGACGCCGGCATTGAATACGGCGGCTGGGTTCCAAATTATCGCGTGCCGGAAATCTTTGCCCGCTACAAACTAACCCTTCACGTTCCGCGCCGGCCCTACGTCGAACAGCTCCACGGCATTCCCACGATTCGTCCCTTTGAGGCGCTCGCCTGCGGCATTCCGCTCATCTGTTCACCGTGGAACGATGCCGAACATCTGTTCACGCCGGGACGCGATTTCCTCGTCGCGCGCGACGGCTCTGAAATGCAAAAACACATCCGCGCCTTGCTCGCCGATAAACAGATGGCGCGCGAAATCGCCGCGCACGGACTCGAGACCATTCGCGCGCGCCACACCTGCGCCCATCGCTTGGATGAATTGATGCGGATCGTGCAGGAGGTATGCGCCTCAGCAGGAGTCGGTCGATGAATATAGCGTTTTTTCCCTCCAGCCTGCTTTCCGCTTACTGGAATGGCGCGGCCACTTACTACCGCGGGCTGATCAAGGCGCTGCACAATCGTGGGCATCGCATCACGGTTTATGAGCCTGACGCCTACGACCGGCAACAGCATCGCGACATCGAGCCGCCGAGCTGGGCGCGCGTGGTCGTTTACGAGAATAGCGAAGCTGCTGCTCTCCGTGCACTCGACGCCGCGCGCAACGCGGACATGATCGTTAAAGCCAGCGGCATCGGCGTTTT
>QHBL01000007.1 GCA_003244125.1 Chthoniobacterales bacterium | reverse complement strand
AGGCCTCACACCAGATCCAATCTGGGACGCTTTCGCGCATTTTATCTGGCGTTCCCTGATAGAAAAATCCGAGCGACGCTGTCGCTCGAATCAGGCGAGCGGCTAATTGCGCAGACACTGTCTGCCAAATTGACGGAATCCGTGAATCGCTCGACGCTATCGAGCATTTCCGGGACACCGTCTCGGAAATCACAACCCGAGACTTCCGCGACAGTGTCGCGTAAATCCGAAGCACTGATTCGGAAATGCGCTCTCTCCAATCTCGCCGCCCCGTCGCTTTTGGTCGCATTACGTTCGTTTGCTCACCATCAGGAATACCAGCGCCCGCGTCTTGTCGCTTGATTATACACCAATATTGATGTTGCACCTAAATGGAGTTCACCGTAGACTTTTACGAAACAACCGACGGACGATGTCCGGTCCGCGACTTTCTTGATGAACTCAAAGCCGGTGATCCAAATGATTTCGCCTCGGTCCTCGCTGGTTTGGCCAAGCTGCGCAATCGCCAATACCATCGCGAGCCACTCTCGAAGCCGCTGGGTGAGGGCCTTTTCGAGCTGCGTCACGTGGGCAAACTCAATACCCGGATCATCTGGTTCTACATGAAAGGTCGCCGCATTGTCGCCGCGCATGGCATTCGAAACAAAGGCCAGGCTATTGCCGCGCGGGATCTTCAGCTCGCGCGCGAGCGAATGCGCGACTGGCTGCAACGACAATGAAAAAGACAAACTTCGATCGTTTCCTCGAGGAACAACTACAGGACCCTGACTTCGCGGAACGCTTCCAACGAGCCGGCGAAGCCTGGGATGTAGCGTTGCAGGTGGCGGCGCTTCGAGAGAAGGCTGGGCTTTCGCAAAAGGATCTCGCGCGCAAGCTCAAAACCACGCAGCAGCAAATCAGCCGGCTCGAATCACCCAGTTACGAAGGCCACTCACTCAGCATGCTGCGCCGCATCGCGCGCGCCCTCAACGCGCGTGTGCGTGTCGTCTTTGAACCCGGAGGAGAAGCTACTTCTAGTCGTATTGCAGAAGCACCGGGCAGCTATCGAGCACGTCGCGAACGGCGAAATAGGGCACGATGATCAATCATCATTCCTAGATGAAGATTCAGGACGTTCTCGTGATGTTGAATCAAATGGAGACCGACGGCGTTATCACCCGTTACGCCATCGGAGGAGCAGTTGGAGCAACGTATTACTTAGAGCCGGTTAGCACGCTTGACGTTGATGTGTTCATCGCCTTCAAACCTGAACAAGAAAGCATCATTGTTCCTCCCGCGCCGATCTTTGACTACCTGAAGCGGTTCGGTTGCAAGATGGAAGGTGAGCACATTGTTATTAGTGGCTGGCCAGTCCAATTCCTTCCCGCAAGCGGTCCTCTTCTCGAAGAAGCATTAGCTAGTGCTGTCGAGGTCGACGCTGAAGGCGTGTCTACGCGCGTCTTACCCGCTGAATACTTAGCGGCGATCGCGTTGCAAAATGGACGCGCAAAAGATAAGGCGCGCTTGCTCCAGTTCGTTGAAACTCGCGCGCTGAACTTACCTTCGTTCGAAGCGATCGTTGCGAAACACGGACTGCTTCAGCAATGGCGGAAATTTCAGCAACAGTTCCAGAGCAACGACTAATGCTACTTCTTAATTCTTCCTTCCTACTTCATCCTTTTTGTTCATGAGCTTCCACATAGAAGAAATGGTTAAGAGCAAAGACGCGCTTCGGCGCCGACTCGCGTCGTTACCTTTTGCGGAAAAACTGCGTCTGCTCGACGCATTGCGGGAACGCGCGATTGTAATTCGCAACGCGGGCTCGCGAGTAGCGAATATCGTTCGAGAAGAACCGTCTCGTTGCCCACCCGGAGAAACACGGAAATGAGTGCCTCCGCTCGTAACGCGAATGGGAAATCGTGGCCGACGCTGCCGCTCGGCGAAATCGCCGAAGTAAAGCTTGGCAAAATGCTCGACAAATCGAAGCACACGACAGGACAACGACTCCCGTACCTTCGCAACATCAACGTTCGCTGGGGCTCGGTCGATACTAGCGACTTGCTTGAAATGCATTTCAAAGGTGATGAGCTAGATCGTTTCGACCTGCAAAAAGGTGACGTATTAGTGTGTGAAGGCGGGGAACCCGGTCGTGCCGCTGTTTGGAATAACTCGATTCCAGACATCAAGTATCAAAAGGCGATCCATCGAATTCGGTTTAAGCGGCCATACGAGCCTCGCCTCTTAGTCTACTTACTTGAACTACTAGCGAAGACAGGTCGATTGGAACGACGATTTACCGGCAGCACGATCAAACACTTTACCCGCGAAGCTATCGTCCAACTACCTATTCCCACCCCACCGCTCGACGAACAACAGCGCATCGTGGCGGAGATTGAGAAGCAGTTCACGCGATTGGATGCGGGAGTGGCGTCGCTGAAGCGGGTGCAGACCGCGCTGACGCGCTACCGCGCCAGCGTGCTTAAAGCCGCTTGCGAAGGCAGACTTGTTCCCACCGAAGCCGAACTCGCCCGCAAAGACAATCGCAGCTACGAAACGGGCGAACAACTCTTGCGGCGCATTCTCAAAGAGCGTCATGCGAAATGGAATGGCAAGGGCAAGTACAAAGAACCGGGAACGCCAAATGTTCGCGATCTTCCCAACCTGCCTACCGGATGGACGTGGTGCTCGTCAGAGGCTGTGTTCAGCTTTGTCACGAGTGGCTCTCGGGGTTGGGCGAAATACTATTCAGCCGCGGGATCGCTCTTCCTGCGAATCGGGAACCTGAACCACGAGGATATTCGCCTGGATCTTAGAGACATTCAGCATGTCGAACCACCAAAAGGAGCGGAAGGAACGCGGACAGTCGTCCAACATGGCGACATTCTCATATCAATTACTGCCGATATCGGAATGGTTGCCGTAGTTCCCGAAAACCTCGGTGAAGCATACATCAATCAACACGTAGCGCTGGCGAGGCCTGTTTCCTCGATCTCTACAGAATACGTTGCACATTATCTCTCTGCTTCACAAGGCGGCTGGAAACACCTAAAGAAGCTGCAACGTGGTGCAACGAAGATTGGACTCGGACTCGACGACATCCGCTCAGTTCCGATCACTCTTCCTCCACTGGCGGAGCAAGAGCGAATCGGCGCTGAGCTGGAGCGGCGATTGTCTGTTATCGAAGAACTCGAAGCGGTAACATCGACAGAACTCCAGCGCGCGACACGCCTCCGCCAATCCATTCTTCAGCAGGCATTCGCGGCTCGTTCCTGACTCTCCAGTGCGGGCTGCCAAAAGTGGATCAGAGTGGTAAAAAGTGTGAAAAAGTATTAAAAAGTGGTAAAACGTCACACAACCTGCTAGATTCTAAGCGATGGAAGTCCTCGAACTGGTTGAAACATCTCTAGGCAGGCAGGTTCTGGCACGCCATTCAAAGTTGAGGTCTGCCTTGCAGCAGGTGGATAAGAGGTCAGCGGCGCGAACAAGAGTTCGAGCAACGCCGGAGGAGAAACAGCGAATTGCCGCAATCGTTGAACTCTCGTTCGAATACAAACGCGAAAGCGATCCCCAGGAACGCAAAAACATCCTACGCACGTTGGACGAAATCGCCGCTAACAAGCCAATCGAATTACCGACACAAACCGTTGATCAATGGGACGACGAACTGGCGCAAGGCCGCGAGTATGCAAACCTCCGCCAAAGAGATGAAGTGCGGATGGAAACGTTTCTGAAAAAATACTCCTCACTTAAGCATCGTGCCGGATTCCGAACGCAAGCAGAAGT
>QHBL01000253.1:2908-3191 GCA_003244125.1 Chthoniobacterales bacterium | reverse complement strand
CGAGATCGGTGAGGATGTCGCCGCTGTAGGTGATGAACGTTTCCTCGGCCAGGAACGGCTCAGCGTTTTTAATTCCGCCGCCGGTCTCCAGCAGATCGGGCTCGTGGATCAACTGCACGGCGTGCCCGCGGTAGCTGCCTGAGGCAAACATTTGGGCAAAGAGATGCGGCAGCCGGTGGGTATTGATAACGAAGCGCTGCACGCCGGCCGCGATGAGATGGTCGAGCGCGAAGGTAATGAGCGGTTTGTTGAATATCGGGACGAGCGGTTTCGGCAGCTCATC
>QHBL01000253.1:0-2770 GCA_003244125.1 Chthoniobacterales bacterium | reverse complement strand
AGCTAGAGATTCCTCGACTGCGCTCCGCTGCGCTCGGAATGACAAAGGTAGGATTCTCGCCGGATCAATCGGAACTACCGGAACTCCCGCGCTAGCGGCGCGGCGCCTGTAGCCGCTTCGCTGTGCGAAGCGCCGGTTGCGTGATGCTACAGGATGCCATAAGCGGAACGTTGCCCCGCGTCGTCCACAGGGCGACGGCTACAGCTGCGCCCGGCGGGCGCGTGAATCCTGTTAATCCTGTCTAGAAAACAATTCCGCTATCGCGCCCTAACCTTTCAGATAAAGCCGCCGCGTGCCAAAATCGATGATGCCGTGATGACGTTGCAGCAGCTCGCCACCAAGCAAGCCAACGACGGGCCGCTCGCCTTTGAGCGCGTCGGTGTGAATGAGTCCGCCGAGATCGATCACGCCCACTTTGTGACCAACGATGTTGACCGAGCCGACGGTCAGCCGCCGGATGCGCGCGACTTGCACGTCGCTCTCGCGCAGATTCACCGCCGCGGAGCTGAACGGCGTGGCGTGCATGGGAATCTTCATCCGTTTCACAAATGAGCGATGCAAGAGCGTGGCGAACGCGCCGGTATCGACCATGAGCTGCGCCGGCTCCCCGTTCACCGTGCCATCAACGTAGAGATTATAGCCTTCGCTCACGTGAATGGGTACACTGGAGAAGCCGGTGTAATCCACACCCGGCGCCGCTTTTTCAGACTCCGGTTCGAGATTCAAAATGAGCAACTGCCGCTGGCAATCGAGCACAGCGCGGGTGGGAAAAAGAATGTCCGCCCCAAGGATGCCATCGATCTCCTGTTCACCGCGAAGACGCGCGGCGCGGCTGTCGGGGCCGAGATTGATCGCAACCATCGGCTCATCCACCAGCGTGAGCGCCCCGATGCGCAGCGACTTGACCACTCCGACGGCGTTGAATGCGCCATTAATCATCAGACGCGGCGGGAGCTTCGACGCGCCCGCTACCGAGGTGAGTCCGTAATACTGGCGCCGGTTTGCGGCGATGGCGCTGACCGGTGCGCCCGTGTCCACACCGAGCAACGCCGGTTTGCCGTTGATGAATGCGCGGACGATGAGGTGATTCTGCGGAGAGCGATCGAGCGGGAGCGCTTCAAATTGCGCGCTCGATTCGGTGTCGCGGCGAGCGGAAGCCGTGCGCCGGGCGAAGACGAGGCTTTGCGTCGAGAGCAAAGCGACGGCAATCAAAGCAAATAAAGCCAGGCGCGAGTTCCGGGGGTAGGACGCTGTCATCAGGCCGGAAACTAGCACGTGCCGAGCCGAAGCGAAGATGGATTGCACGCGCGCAGGCAAGAGGCTACAACACAGCGGCCATGTCACAGCTTCCCGCTCCTGAAGAGGTCAAATTCGTTCGCGGCCTCGGTCTCCTCGACTCCACCATGCTCGTGGCCGGATCGATGATCGGCTCTGGCATTTTCATCGTTTCTTCCATCATCGCACGGCAGGTCGGCGCGCCCGGCTGGTTGCTCGTGGTATGGATCGTGACTGGCCTCCTGACACTGATGGCGGCGCTCTCCTACGGAGAGCTTGCGGCCATGATGCCGAAAGCCGGCGGCCAGTATGTTTATTTGCGCGAAGCATTTTCTCCGCTGTGGGGATTCCTTTACGGTTGGACCCTGTTCCTCGTCATCCAAACCGGCACCATCGCGGCCGTCGCGGTCGGGTTTGCGCGTTACATGGGCGTGCTCGTGCCGTGGGTGTCGGAGTCGAACTATCTCATCGCGCCTGTTCGGCTCGGCGGCTACGCGATCTCACTCTCGACCGCGCAGGCGATCGGGCTGGCGCTGATCGCGCTGCTGACATGGATGAACACGCGCGGGCTCGAGGTCGGCAAAATTGTTCAGAACATCTTCACTACTGCCAAAACGGGCGCGCTCATCGCGTTGATCGTGCTCGGAATCATCGTCGGCGTCAGATCGGGTGCGGGTGCCGCGAACTTCAGCGATTTCTGGACTCTGCGCGGCGGCTTGCAGGACGTCGGCGCAGGTCTGACGGCAGCGACGGCATTCGGTCTTTTCGTCGGCATCTGCGTGGCACAAACAAATTCCCTTTTCTCTGCCGACGCGTGGAACAACATCACCTTTACCGCCGGCGAAGTGAAGGACCCGAGGCGCAATATCCCGCTCTCGCTGGCCTTCGGCACCTTCCTCGTCATCGGCCTTTATCTGCTGGCCAATGTCGCCTATCTCGCCGCGCTGCCATTCACCGCCATCCAGAACGCGCCGAGTGATCGCGTCGCTTCTGAAACCGCCAATGTCATTTTCCCCGGAGCGGGCGCGACCATCATGGCGATCGCGATCATGGTTTCCACATTCGGCTGCAACAACGGGCTCATCCTCGCCGGTGCGCGGGCTTACTATGCGATGGCGCGCGACGGTCTTTTCTTCCGGCGCGTTGGCCATTTGAACAAGCGCCACGTGCCGGCGTGGGGGCTGATCATCCAGGGAATCTGGGCCGGGTTTCTCGTGCTGCCGCGAACGGTGAAGCGCGATGCTGCCGGCGCAGTCACTTACGGCAATCTCTACGGCAACCTTCTCGACTGGGTCATCTCCGCGGCGCTCATTTTCTACATCCTCACCATAATCGGCATTTTCGTGCTGCGGCGGAAACGCCCGGACGCGGAGCGGCCTTACAAAGCATTCGGCTATCCGATTGTGCCGGCGCTTTACGTGATTGGCGCGAGCGTGATTTTGCTCGTGCTGTTCATCTATCAAAAAGCGACGACCTGGCCCGGGCTGATCATCGT
>QHBL01000163.1:4564-4739 GCA_003244125.1 Chthoniobacterales bacterium | reverse complement strand
GGTCTCGATCTCCCGGCGGATCTGGGAAAATGGCAACGCGAGGCAGGATTAGCCGAAGGCAAAACGCGAAGCATCCGATAAGTCCGCGCAGCGCGCGCGTTCCGGTGTTTCGCAGGTCCTCTCGTCCGGCGAGATTCGATCCTACGAGAGACAAGCTATGCCAAAAAAAGAAACT
>QHBL01000163.1:247-4476 GCA_003244125.1 Chthoniobacterales bacterium | reverse complement strand
CTCGAGGACAAGGCGCCGCAGCTCGGCGCGGCGCTCGCGTACTACACGGTCTTCTCGCTCGCGCCGCTCATCCTCGTCTTGCTGGCGGTGATCGGATTTATTTTCCGGAAGGATCCGGCCGGGGCTTGGGATCGGATGACGGAGCAGATGAGTTATTTTCTCGATCCGAGCGGGATCAAAGTAGTGCAGAGCATCGCGGAGACAGCGGCGAAACCCTCGGCCGGTCTTCTCGCCACCATTATCGGCGTGGCCCTCGCGCTCTTCGGCGCGAGCGGAGTGTTCGGGCAGTTGCAGGATGCGCTCAATACCATCTGGGGCGTGAAAGCGAAGCCGGGCGCGGCGATAAAGGACTTTCTGGGCATTCGCTTTCTCTCGTTCGCGATGGTGGCCGGAGTCTGTTTCCTGCTCCTGGTCACGCTCGCGGTCGAAGCAATTCTGAAGGGCTTCAGCCATTACGTGCAACAGGTTCTACCTGGCGGGGTCGTGGTCGCGGTCACGGTTTACATCGTGTTCGATCTTTCGATCATCATTTTTCTCTTCGCGGCCATGTTCAAATACCTGCCCGACGTGGAAGTGCGCTGGCGGGATGTGGTGGTGGGTGCGACCATGACGGCGCTGCTCTTTCTTTTCGGGAAATGGGCGCTCGGGCTGTATCTCGGCAGCGGGGCCGCCGGATCGGCCTACGGCGCGGCCAGTTCGCTGATCACGCTCCTGCTTTGGATTTACTACTCCTCGCAGATTCTGCTCTTCGGCGCGGAGTTCACGCAGGTGTATGCGCAACGCGCCGGTCGCGGTGTCACGCCCGATGAGCACGCTGTCCAGGTGGAAACAACGGAAGTCGAGACTGGGAATAGAGGCAGCTGAGTTTAACGATCGTGAGCGAAAAGCTCACGTCGGTCCTCAGCCGACTAGTGTTGAACCGAGCTAACGTTAACCGCTGGTTCACAACCGCGCGCTCGGCGCTTGCGAGGGCATTCATTTGCGCGCAAAGTGCCCCGCCTCCGCACGATGCGCACTACGGCAACCGTTTACGCGATCACCGCCGCGGTCGTCGTCAGTTCGACCGCCGTGACGTACCTCGCCGGCAACCGGGTCAATCACCTTCATCGCAACGAACAGCAACGCCGCGGCGCCGTCACCGCGCTCGACGATCTGCTCATCACGTTACAAGACGCCGAGACCGGCCAGCGGGGCTACATCATTACCGGCGATGAAAGTTACCTCGAGCCATTCAGCTCGGCCGAGTCGCGCTTGCAGGCCGACACCGCGCACGTGCGCCAGATGAGCGGGCTCGGCATCACGCCGGCCGACGTCGCACAACTGAACGATCTCGCGCACGAGAAAATGGCAGAGCTGCGCCACTCCATCGATCTGCGCCGGCAAAGCGGACTCGAAGCAGCCATGCCGCTAATTCTTACCGGCAGGGGCAAGCAATCCATGAATCGGATTCGCGAGGTCATCGGCCGGCTCAAAGATGAGCAGGAACGCACCCTGGCTAACGAGGTGCAGCAGAGCGATGACGCTACGCGCATCCGCACCGGCATTTTCTTCACCAGCGGTTTGCTTAATCTCGCCGTGCTCTTGTGGGGATTTGACCGCATCCGTCGCGCGCTGCGGGAACGCGACGCCGCCGTCATCGAGCGACAGAAACAAACCGATCTGCTCGCCACCACCCTGGCCAGCATCGGCGACTGCGTCATCGTGACCAATGCCGACGGCGCCATCACATTTATGAATGGGGTGGCTGAATCGTTGACCGGTTGGCCGCTCCAGGAAGCGCGTCATCGCCCCGTGGCCGAGATCTTCCGCATCATCAACGAACAAACGCGCCACCCCGTGGAAGACCCGGTGAAGAAGGTGATCCGGGATGGCGTCGTCGTCGGACTGGCCAATCACACTCTCCTCGTCCGCAAAGACGGCAGCGAGATTCCCATCGACGACAGCGGCGCGCCCATCCGCACCCGCGACGGCAGGCTGGAAGGCGTGGTGCTGGTGTTCCGCGATTTTTCGCAATACAAGGAGGCGCAACGCGAATTGAACGACGCGAAGGAGGCGGCGGAAGCGGCCAACCAGGCGAAGGACAAATTCCTCGCCATGCTCTCGCACGAGCTGCGCACGCCGCTCACGCCGGTGCTGGCCACACTCAACGTCTGGGAGTTGACCGATGACGTCCCGGCGAAGCTTCGCGAGGACGTGCAAATGCTACGCCGTAACATCGAGCTCGAAGCGCGCATCATCGACGACCTGCTCGATCTCACCCGCATCGCGCGCGGCGTCCTCTCCATCTCACCCGAGGTGCTCGACGTGCACGAGCTGCTTCAAATGCTGCTCGACATCACCCGCAGCGAAGCCGAAGCCAAGCGGCTGAACCTTTCGCTCCAGCTCGAGGCCGAGCGGCATTTCGTCAATACCGACGCCGGCCGCCTCCAGCAGGTGCTCTGGAACATCCTGCGCAATGCCATTAACTACAGCGACCCACGCGGCCGCATCACCATTCGTACCGCTAACGACGGACCGCGAGTCGTCATCAGCGTCACCGATTCGGGCATCGGCATGTCGGGCGAGACATTGGACAAATTGTTCCAGCCCTTCGAGCAGGCTGATCGGAATCGTTCCGTCCGCTACGGCGGGCTGGGACTTGGCATGGCCATCTCGCGCGCGCTGATGGAGTTGATGGGCGGAACGCTGAGCGCGGAAAGCGAAGGCGTCGGCCGCGGCTCGACCTTTACTGTTACGCTCGAGTTCGTGGATGAAAGCACCGCACTGGCTGCGCCCACCCGTCTGACTCCGCACCTGTCGCAGCCAGTGGACATTCTGCTCGTGGAAGATCATCTCGATACCGCCGTGGCGCTGGCGCGCGTCTTGCGCGTGCGCGGCAATGAGGTGCAGATCGCGCCTTCCGTAGCGGCGGCGCTCGATCTCATGGCGCAGCATCGCTTCGGACTCTTGCTCTGCGACGTCGGCCTGCCCGATGGCAGCGGTTACGATCTGCTCGCGCAGGTCCGCCAAACTAACAACGTTCCCGCCATCGCCCTCACCGGCTTCGGCATGTCGAGCGACATCGACCGCGCGATGGAGGCCGGCTTCGATGCGCACCTGACCAAACCGGTCGATTTCCAAAGACTGGAAGCAACCATGGCCAAGCTGCTGCCGCGGGTGTAGATAAATCCCGATCCCTGCGCCTCTCCCTCAATACGGTTCCTACGCCGCGGCGCGCGAAAATTACTACTCTGTAATTTTCTGCTTGTCACAAGTCGGCTCTCTCTTTATCCCACGCGAATGCATCTATTCACGACCCCTCGCCTCGTTCGCGCTCGCATCACGCTGCTCACGCTCGGCTGCCTCTGTTTTGCCGCCATCGCGCGCGCCCGCGCCCAGGCCGCTGCCGCCGATCACATCACCGTCGTCGGCCAGGAACTGCCCAGCGCTTACGGCGCCCCACCGGCATTTTCCCGCACGCGTTTTGCTCCGATCACCACCGCGTATGTCTTGCCGCCGGGGAGCGTGCTGGCAGCCACCATTTACGATGGCGACGTTTTCCGCAAAGGCATTCCCGCTAATTCATTCACGCAGGAGATCGAGGTCGGCCTGCCGTATCGTTTCGGCGTTGCCATCGAAGCGGAACTCGAACATTACAACGGTATCACTCAGGGCCGAAGTGTCAGCCTCGAAGCCCGCTACGCTCTGGCTGATTGGAACAAGATTCCGCTCAACCCCACTCTCTTCGCCGAATACAAATTCGGCACCGGTCGCATTCTCCGCGACGAAGCATTGAATCAGCCCGACGAAGAAGAAGGCATGCCCGCTCCAGACACCGCCCTGCGGCGTCTCAGCTTGGGCGGCCATTCTCATCATGTGCGCAAACAGGACGCGGCAGACGACGAAGCATCGCAACCTGATCTGCCCGATGCCGTCGAAGGCCGCCTCCTTCTCTCGCAGGATTTCGGCGAACATCTCGAGTGGGCCATGAACCTCTTCTTCGAGCAGGAAACCGGCGGCGACCGCGGCCGCGAATGGGGTTTTGCCCAGAGCATCGTAGCGCCCTTGAACCGCGCTGAAACCTTCACGGCCGGTGTGGAAATGCAATACCTCGAGTTCAGCGACAAAGGAATCCGCGACGAACCCGAGCAGCGTTTCGTTATCGGCCCCACCATCGGCTGGAAACCCGCACGCTGGTGCCGGCTCGATGTTTCCGAGCTCTTCGGCTGCACGCCTGACTCCGAACGCGC
>QHBL01000163.1:0-174 GCA_003244125.1 Chthoniobacterales bacterium | reverse complement strand
GCGAAGCGCCGGTCTCGACGCGGAACCGCTAACGAGTTACAGCTCGAAAAAGGACCGCAAGCGATGCAAAAAGCTTGCGCTGTACTCGCGCTCCTTCTCCCTCGCACCATCGCTCGCGCTCTTATCTCGGATAATCCCTTCCGTCTCCAGCTTCCGCCGCGCCAGTAACTCACT
>QHBL01000271.1 GCA_003244125.1 Chthoniobacterales bacterium | reverse complement strand
ACCGGCGCCCTGCGCGACATGGTGCAGAACCACCTCCTGCAGCTCCTGTGCCTGGTGGCGATGGAGCCGCCGACCGATCTGCGCGCCGACAGCATTCGCGATGAGAAGGTGAAGGTGGTGCGTTCGCTGCGGCATTACGACAGCGACGGGGTGGCGAAGTTCGCCGTGCGCGGCCAGTATGGAGAGGGCGCCATCAATGGCGAGGACGTGCCGGCTTATCGGCAAGAGCAACGGGTTGATCCAAAATCGGAGACCGAGACTTACGTTGCGCTGCGCGTGCTTATCGACAATTGGCGCTGGTCGGAAGTGCCAATTTATGTCCGGGTCGGTAAACGTCTGCCGAAGTCGGCCACGGAGATTTCAGTGCACTTTAAAAAAGCGCCGATGGTTTTGTTCAATCGCGACAGCACTTTGCTGGATCAAAACGTTCTCGTGATTCGCATCCAGCCGGACGAAGGAATCTCACTGCGGATGATGGCGAAGATTCCCGGCACGAGTCTGCGCATCGAGCCGGTGAAGATGGACTTTCATTACGGCACGAGCTTCGGTAAACCAAGCCCGGAAGCGTACGAGCGTTTGCTGCTCAATGCCATGAGCGGCGATCCCACGCTTTTCGCGCGGCGCGATGAAGTGGAGGAAGCGTGGGCGTTCATCGATACGATCGAGAAGGCTTGGACGAAGGAGAACGTGTCACCCCTCACCTTTTATCCCGCGGGATCGTGGGGGCCGGAGCTGGCGGATGAATTGCTGGCGAGAGATGGCAGGAGCTGGAGACGGCTGTGAAACAATTTTCCCTCGGCGCGCCGGTCGAGCTCTACCACATCGAGCGCGAGCTGAAGAAGCTCTGGCGCGATGAGAGCGACGGCGCCGTCTCGCGAGCCTCGCTCATCAATCTCGCCGTCTATTCGGAAGAGCCGGCTTCGCTCGCGCGCAATACGCAGCTCGTGTCGCAGATCACGGAGAACCACGCCTGCCGGGCGCTGGTGATTGAAGCGAATCGAGCGAACGGCGAGGATCGCGCGCAAGCGTGGATCAACGCCCACTGTCATATGCGCGGGACGTCAAAACAGATTTGCTCGGAACAAATCTCGTTTCAGTTGCATGGAACGAAATTGCTCAACAGTGTTCTCTTTTCGCATCTCGACTCCGATTTGCCGCTTTACCTTTGGTGGCAAACCGAATTGCGCGCTCCGCTTGATCCGCAACTCTGGGCGTGGGTTGACCGTTTGATTTACGACAGCCGCGATTGGCGCGATTTCACGCCGCAGATGGAACTGGCTCGCGCTGCTCAAGGCGAAGCGGCGCAGCGCGACATGGTTTTGTGCGATCTCAACTGGGCGCGGCTCTTCCATTTCCGAGTCGCTTTCGCGCAATTCTTCGATCATCCCCAGGCGCGGCGGGAACTCGGACAAATTCAGCAGGTGTGGCTCGCGTTCGGCCATGGTTCTCGTTCGACTGCGATGTTGTTCGTCGCCTGGATGGCCGCACAGCTCGAGTGGGAGACGGACGGGAATGGCGGATTCAAGGCTGCGGAAGGAAAACGCGTGGGTATCGAGTTGATCGAGCAAGGCGATTCGTCGCTGGAGTCGATAACTGTGCGGACGCGTGAAGAAGAGTTTTCCGTGCGCCGCGCGCAATGCGGCGATCTGCTTGAGGTCAGTCGCGCAAGAGGCGGACGGAATTATGCGCATCAATTGCTTCCGGGCAATGACGGTGAGCCCGCGACGCTGCTAAGCCACGAGCTGATGCGCGGCGGAACGCACCGCGTCTACTTGCGAGCGGTGGAAAAGATGAGCGCCCTGTCCTAACGGCGATCTGCCGGCGTCGTTGTAGCTGCCGTCCGTCCCCCGGCGGCAGATCGTCGCTACAGGATGATCTCCCGCAACACGCGCACGTTCTTCTCGAGTGAGAATAGTTCCGCGCAGCGCCTGCGGCCGCGGGCGCCCATCTCGCGCGCGAGTCGCTCATCGCGGAGTAATTTCATAATGCTGGCTGCGGTCGCGCTGGCATCATTCTGCGCGACGAGAAATCCCGTCTCTCCGTCGCCAAGCATCTCCTTAATCCCACCGACATCGGTCGAGATCACCGGCAATGACGCTGCCATCGCTTCCATGATAACCGTGGGCAAATTATCCATTGCGCCGCTTTCTTCGACCCGGCACGGCAGCACAAACATCGTGGCCGTGCTCAGCCGCTCGATGATGTCCCGCTGCTTCCTCGCACCTGTTATCGAAACGCGATCAGTCAAAGCATGATGATCAATCAGCTTCTGCAATTCATCGCGCAACGGGCCGTCACCGATGATCTCGCAGCGGAACTCGTGCTCCTGAATTTGCGCACACGCCTCGAGCAAAACATCGAATCCCTTTTTCGCAATCAAACGCCCGACGGAAAGGATCAGCGGCGGCTGAGCAAAGCGCGATCTCACGAACTCAGCGAGATCGATTCCGTTGTAGACGCGATGAACGCGTTCCGCCGCATCTGGAAATTTGTGTCGCAAATAATCCGCGGCGAAATCACTCACGGTGACGATCGCGCGGGCCGAGCCAAAGATTTCGGGAAGGCCGATCTCGAAGTCGTTAGGAGCGAAAATGTCGTTGGCGTGCGCGGTCACGCTGAAAGGAATGGCGAAGAAGCGGTTGATCCAGTAGGCAGTTCGCGCCGCCATTCCAGCGAAATGGGCGTGCACATGTGTGACGCCGAGTTCACGCAGCCGCACTCCGAGGTAAGCGGCCTGATGGAGTCGCAGTGAGTCGCGCCGGCCCCGCCATTCGCGCACTATCTTGCGCGCTTCCGCCGACATGCTGCGTCGCGCCTCATCAGCGAGCGCGGCGAAGGCGTCACCCTCCGGCAACTGATAAACGGCTCGCAGAATTTCCGGCGCCCATTCCGCCTCCGGCCCGAGCTCCGACGCGCGCAGAGAAAAGATGCGCGGCCGCACGCCTTGACGGAAGAGTTCGGCCACTTCGCGGTAACAAAACGTCTGCGACCACTTCGGAAATCGCTCAAAAATGTAGGCGAGCATCGCCGGAATTAACTCTGCCGCCGCAGCTTGCCAATGGACGGCACGAAATCCGCTCCTTCTCTCTCCCAGCGCACGACTCCTGCTCTAAGGAAGCTGGATGCCGTGCCGTGATTTCTTTTCCTTTTGCACCACGCTCAAGCCAGTGGAGCTAAAGGCGCTCGGGGAATTGTCGCGCGTCCGTCATCTGGAAAGAGGCGAGGTCATCTATAAAGTGGGCGACGCGGCCGAGGAAATCTTCAGCGTCAATCGCGGCGTCGTCGAGCTCACGCACCTCGTGGCCGGCTCTTCCGATGAGCGCACCTATCTCTCGCGCGGCGATATTTTCGGCGCGACCGAAACTCTCGCTTACACGCCACGCACTCACTCCGCCACCGCGCAAGAGGCGGCGAGCGTGCAATGTTTCCAACGCGAGAATTTTCCCGCCATCTCGCGGCGGGTTCCAGCATTCTTCCTTTTCATCTGCGAAAAAATGGCGTCGCGCCTTCAGCAGCCCGATCCCGGCAAGCGCGTCAGCGTCTGCAAACAACTGAGCGGCAGCCTCGAAAATTTCGATCTCGTCACCGTCCACCAGACCATAATCAGTTCGGGTCAAACCGGCGAGCTATGTGTCTCGAGCGAGAGCGGCGAGCGCGTCGCCACATTCTATTTCGAGCATGGCGCGCCGCGCAGCGGCCAATTCCATCATCTCACCGGCGCGGAAGCATTCTGGCAGCTCTTTCTCTCCGACGAAATTCCGGGCACGTTCTCTTTTACTTCCGGTGCGCGGCCCATCAGCGATTGCGTGCAGTCGGCCGGGATCGAACAGGCGCCGAACGACCTCCTTCTCGAAGCCATGCAATATCGCGATGAGCT
>QHBL01000196.1 GCA_003244125.1 Chthoniobacterales bacterium | reverse complement strand
AACAGCGAACGAACCGACACCTCCGGTTCAAAAGCAGGCTGAAGCACCGGCGTCGCCGCCCGCGCCGGACCGAACACGCACGCGCGGACCACGCGTCGCCGATCCACGGAACCTCTGATCAGTCGCACGAACAATGAACAAACAGATCAACCTGATCAACAATGGCAAGGGCGGCGTCGGAAAGAGCTTCTTCGCCACGAATTTCGTGCAGTACCTTAAGGATCGCGGCATCGAACATCGCGCGATCGACAGCGATCACGAGAACTCGACGCTCAAGCGATTCCATCCAGAAGCAGAGTTCATTAATCTCGAACACCGCCGCGAATCGATCGCGTGTTCACTGCGGCCGAAACGTCTGACTTGCTCGTAATCGACTGCCGAGCGGCCTCGACTGATCTGTTCATCGATTTCTTCGACGAAGTGGGGTTTGTCTGAGGTGCTGCGCTCACTCGACGCACGGCTCACTGTTGTTTGCCCGGTCAATCACGAAGCTGACAGCGTCGAACAATTACGGATTCTGTCTGATGCGCTGCACGACAGTTGCCGCTGGGTTCTCGTAAAGAACAAGCGCACAGCGAGTCGTTTAAGATTTACGATGGCAGCAAGATGCGTCGGCAGATTGTCGATTTGCTACAAGGCCGCGAAATCACCATGCCGCGGCTATACGACTGGCTCGTCACGGCGCTGAATGAACACAACCAAACCGCGACGACGGCACTGCAACATCCAGCATTCAATCTGCTCGACCGGCAGCGATTGAAGAACTGGCAACGGCGCTTCTATCGCCAAGTCTATCGTGCGGCTGATCTGCTGCTCGTTGACGCGCATGTGGCCGAGAAATTCGCGGCGTGAGCACTGATGATAAATTGGCGCAAGCTGTCAGTGCCTGGCAGCGCAAGTACCACATCGCTGACGACGATCCGATGATGGCGACGCTGGAGTTGGTTCGCATTTATCTTCGCGAAGCTCGCACCATCGACAATGAATCAGCCCCGCCAAGCTTCGACGACTTTCGCGGCACCATCGAACTGCTCGATCGCCGCTCGAGTCCTTTCATTCATCAGGCCGCTGACTTAGTCGCCGAACTGCGTCGTTTCCGACAAAATGTCCAGCGAATCAATCAGACACGTCTAACGGCGCAGCTCGCAATTATTGCGCTCAGCATTGCCGTCGGATTCTTAGTCGGACGTGTCCTGTGACGGCTGCAGCATTTGCCGCAGTGGGCCTCTGTTGGTGTGGTGCGTTGCTCATTCTGTTTACAGGGAGGCGGGCGCGTCCTCGCATCATTGTCCGGCTCGCTGGCTTGAAGTGGTCGCGCGCTGATTTCTGCCGGGGCTGGCTTATCACTGGCGATACCGGCTCTGGAAAGACTCGCTCTGGAATCACGCCCCTTCTCTTTCAGATCTTTCAAAATGAACCGACGTGGGGCGGACTGTGCATCGACGACAAGGGAATCTATTGGGAAACGCTCTCGCAGACGGCGCGACACTTCGGACGCGAGGACGATCTTATTTTGCTGCAAGTCCGACCAGACAATGAATCGGGCGCAACATGGAAGCCGCGGCAGACCTACAATCTCACTTCTGACAGAAGCCTCCCATACAACACGTTCGCAAAGGCCGTCGTCGATACAGCGCTGAGTCTCGGACAGGCAGGTGACAAAGGGTTCTTCAAGAACCAGGCACAGATTCACATCGCTGCGGCGCTCGAAACACTGCGTGAAATCGGCGCCGCCGTGACACTCGAAAACGCCTACCATTTGCTCCTCGATCAAAGCGACTTGGACGAAGCGCTAAATGATCTTGCCTCAAGTCACCAGACCTCGCGGCGGCGCGAGCTATCGGAACACTTCGCCAACCGTTTCCTCTCGCAGCCACCGGAACAAATCGGAGGAGTGAAAGAAACAATCGCGAATTATCTTCAAGCATTCGTCACGCCTGAAATCGCGCAGGTCTTCTGCCCGGCCGCGAACACATTCGAGTTCGCCGACATCGACCGTGGGAAGATCATTTGTGTCGCGATGCCGCAGAAGTTCCAGCTCGAACGCCGATACGTGAACACGTTCTTGAAGATGCTTTTCTACACCCACGCACTTCGCCGGTTCGACAAACCGGCGGAGGAACGCCGCCGCGACAATCTGCTGATTCTCTGGGCCGATGAAGCACAGCGCTTTGTCACCGCGAGTGAAGAAGGAATGAGCGATTACAATTGCATCGATGTTATTCGCGAAGCTCGGGCCACGGTCGTTGCCGCGGCGCAATCGTCGACTTCATTCATTCCTCCTCTTGGGCGCGAGAAAGCGCGCGTCTTCACTCTCAACCTGCGAAATCGTCTCATCCTCAAAGCCGCCGACGAAGAAGGCGCGGTCGAAAGCGCTGATTTCCTCGGGAAGAAGCGAGTAATCAAAAAATCATGGGGTTACAGCGGTGGCAAGATGTCGCGCAATTATTCAGAGCAAGAGGAGCACAAGATCAAACCACATTTGCTACGGAACTTCGG
The DNA here is from genome assembly GCA_003244125.1 of Chthoniobacterales bacterium. The sequence continues at coordinate 1,618 of QHBL01000196.1, read as the reverse complement.
CAAGCATATAGCTGTCGTCGTCCATTGCGAAAGCGGCTTGCGGAGGAAGGTGCTACCGCCGCTCGATCCCGATGGGCGGATCTCTCCCTGGTTTCGACGGAACTGGTTCTGACGTGTGTTGAGCGAGACTTCGCTGCGTTCGGCGGCGAGGTGTCAATCGGAACAACTGCGGTTGTGTGCTCATGCACTAGTTAGGTTACGCCCACCGCTCGCTATCAGAACAACTCGACTCAGGTGCTCAGGAACTTTCCGACCCAGGCGCGAGCGATGTTGCATCGCCGGCGCAATCTCGGCGCGTCTCCGAATTTCCCGCTCGCGATTCATCCCTCTTCGTAAGGATGAGTGCGAAGTTTTCTGACCATTCGCCGCGAAGCTGATCGGATAGCGCAGGCTTTCCCGCAGTCCGAGGTTAGTAAAGCGTCGCCGTCGTGCGTTATTCATGATTCGAGCAAACACAATTATCCCAGTGCGTGGCGGAGTGATTATCCGGGTGCGACGAATCGCTTCGCGCAGGCGAGCAGATCATCGGATGAGCGAACAGCCGCCCAATGTCGATTTCAATCCGTCCAAGTTCAGCGAACGCGGCGCGGTGTTGTTGTTCGCCGCGCTCGGCTTTGTCCTCGCCTCTTACTTGGCGCTTTATCAATCGGGCATCCTCAGTGGTGTTTGGGAACCATTCTTCGGAAGCGGCAGCGAGCGCGTGTTGCATTCGTCTATCTCACGACTTTTCCCGGTTCCCGACGCGTGGCTCGGAGCGCTCGGATACGTCGCGGATTTCGTCACTGGCGCGCTGGGCGGTTCAAAGCGATGGCGCACAGCTCCCAAACTGGTGTTGCTGTATGGTGCAGTCGTTGCAGCAGTCGCCGCCACTGCATTAGTGCTGGCAATTTTGCAGCCCGTCGTGGTCCACGCGGGTTGCTCGCTCTGCCTTACCTCAGCAGCAATCTCACTCGTTATTGCGTGGCTCGCCTGTCACGAAGTGCTTGCCGCCTGGCATCGGCTTTATGAGAAACGGAAAACGAAATGAAGTTGTCGTAATTACCGGCGCATCGGCTGGCGTCGGCCGCACAGCCGCGCATGAGTTTGCAAAAGAAGGCGCGCGTATTGGTCTGATCGCACGCGGTCGTGCGGGACTGGAAGGCGCGAAACGCGAGGTCGAGGAGCGCGGCGGTCAGGCGCTCGTGCTGCCGGCAGACGTGGCCGATGCCGCTGCCGTGGAAGGGGCGGCCGCGGAGGTGGAGACAACGTTCGGTCCTATCGACGTGTGGGTAAATGACGCGATGGCGTCGGTGTTTTCCCCGATCAAGGAAATGACAGCGGAGGAATTTAAACGCGTCACCGAGGTGACCTATCTCGGTTATGTGTATGGCACGCTGGCGGCACTGAAGCGTATGCTGCCGCGCGATCGCGGCGTAATCATCCAGGTCGGCTCTGCGCTCGCGTATCGTGGCATTCCACTCCAAGCGGCTTACTGCGCCGGCAAGCATGCGATCCAAGGATTTTGCGATTCACTTCGCTGCGAGCTGATTCACGACAAGAGCAACGTGCGTGTGACGATGATTCAAATGCCGGCGCTGAACACGCCGCAGTTCGGCTGGGTGAAAAGTCGATTGCCGCG
>QHBL01000408.1 GCA_003244125.1 Chthoniobacterales bacterium | reverse complement strand
CGCCATTTTCGAAGAGGACGATTTCCAGCACCTGCTGGCCCAGATTACGAATGCCTTCGCGCACGACCCGGACGCGCGCGGCCATCGACCATTCCGGTTGCGTGCCGGTGAAAGGCAACAGGTCGGGCCGGTCCTCCAGCGGATGGCGCGCATCTTCCTGCAAGCAAAAGTAGGTCTGCGCCACGCCGGGATTATTTTTCTTGCGAAAGGAAACGCGGCGAAAGGGCAGAGTCACGCCATTGACTGCATAACTCGCTTCGCCGCGATCGACCAGCTTCTGCCAGCCGGCATCGGGTAAACAAATATCGGGCCGATGCGCGCGGGCGCGCAGAACAGTCGAGCCGCCGCTATTCCAGCGAAAGAAAAAGGCGACGCAACTACGGCTGCGTTGCTCGTTAATCGCTAAAGGTTCTTTGCCATTAGTAGAGGGGAGTAGCGGCCAGGTGGCTTCGCGGCCGTGATCGAAGCGAAGGGTGCGGCGCACGCCTTCGTCGATGTCGAGATCGCGAAAGCCGCGCGCATCGCTCGGCCACGCGACCGACCAGCTTTGCGCGGCGATCAAGTTGCGCTCGTGCGCGCGATACCACATTTCGGTGGCAAGCTCGATGGCGATAAACCAGAAGAGCAGCACCAAACTAAGTCGCTGAAGAGCGGGTTTGCTGAATGCTGGATGCTGGAAACTGCTTGCTGATTGCAGCCTGGAGTCTGGATCGGGTTCTTCATCCTTTCCCAATCTCGCCGCCAGCCACATCGTTCCGGCGAAGACCAGCAGGAGAATGGCGTAACCGGCGAGATCGTGCCAGCGATCGACGGGCGAGACATCATGCGCGGAGAAAGCGACGCTAACGAGGAACAGGACGCGGACGAAATTAGCGAAGAGAGCGATGCCGACGCTTGCCAGCACCAGCCAAACGCGGCGCAACGCGCGGAGACGCTTTAGCTCGCCAAATAAGAGGCCGATCATGATGGAGGTCTGGAGCGAACGCACGCCGCTGCACGCTTCGTTTACGCCGACGACGCCGCTCGGCAGGCGCAGAAGATTCGCTTCCGCCTGCGCGGAACACCGAAGAGCGCGAGAGTTTCGGCAGCCAGCGCGGCGATCCCACGCATGAGGCCTTCGATGATCGGCGCTTCAATCGCCGTCACCCAAGGCACCGCCGGTAAAAAGAAGAAGACCGGAAAACTGAAGTGCCGCAGCCAAGCCCATCCGCCGATGAGAAACAGAACGCCAAGCGTGATTGTTACCGCCGCCAAGGCATGAAGCCAACCGAGCGGCCGATAGTCCGAACTCGCCACTTCAAAGACACGCAGCGGCAGCAGGATTATCGCGCATCCGGCAATCAGTGTAAGCGCAAGAAATTTCATCCTTCCGCCTTCATCCTTCATCCTTCGCGCGGGTCGTCCCTCCACCCATCGGAGCCAGAAGAGGTAGAGCGCGAAGAACGGCACAAACCAGCCATAGCTGTATTGTTCGTTGAAGTGCCATTCTTGGCTCAGGTGACGGCAGCAAACGAACCACAATACTGCCAGCGGCAGCCCAACGAACAGCAGCGGGCGCACAGTCTTTTCTGCGGCGGTAACGCGAACGTCAGCAGGCGCGAGTGGTATGGCTTGAACCATAGGACACAGCCTATCAGAATCCACCGCCGGAAGGAAAGCTAACACCGTTCCCCATAGTCTGCCCGGGCGATGGGCGCTGGAGATTTGGATTTGCCGCAGCCGCGGTATTTTAATACAGCGAAGGTGAGCGGCGCGACGTTTGCTCCCGCCTTATCTATATGGCCAACTCCAACGGATGTGATGTGCTTGTCTGCGGCGCTGGCGGTTTTATCGGCGGCTGGCTCGTCTCCGATCTGCGCCGCACCGGCGCCGGTAAAATCCGCGCGGTCGATCTCAAGCCGCTCGATCAGTGGTATCAACGCTTCGACGACGTGGAGAATCTATCGCTCGATCTCCAGGAGCGCCAGGCCTGCGAGCAGGCCGTGCGCGGCGCGCGGCATGTCTATAATCTCGCGGCTGACATGGGCGGCATGGGATTCATCGAGAATAACAAGGCGCTCTGCATGCTGACCGTGCTCATCAATACCCATCTGCTCATCGCCGCGCGCGCCGCCGGAGCGGAGAAGTATTTTTTCGCCAGCAGCGCCTGTGTCTATGCCGCAGACAAGCAGACCGATCCGAATGTGACCGCCCTCAAGGAAGAAGACGCCTATCCCGCCATGCCCGAGGATGGTTATGGCTGGGAGAAGCTATTCAGCGAACGAATGTGCCGGCATTTCACGGATGACTTCGCCCTTCCCACCAATGTTGCCAGATACCACAACGTCTATGGCCCGCACGGCACCTATGACGGTGGCCGCGAGAAAGCGCCCGCGGCCATTTGCCGCAAAGTCATTGAATCGAAGCTTCACGGAACTAACGAGATCGAGATTTGGGGTGACGGAAACCAGACACGCTCCTTTATGTATATCGACGATTGCGTCAAAGGCACGCGCATGATGCTGGAGCGCGACATACCTGGCCCACTTAATATCGGAAGCAGCGAACTCGTTTCCATCAATCAGCTCGTCGATATTGTAGAAGAGATCGGCGATGTGAAACTCAAACGAACCTATAATTTAAAAGCGCCCAAGGGTGTTAACGGCCGTAACTCAGATAACACACTTGTGCAGAAGATCATGGGCTGGCAGCCATCAATCAGCCTCCGCGATGGCTTGGAAAAGACTTATGCCTGGATATACGATCAAATGAAGTAGCTTCGCTCCCTGTTATCGGTTATTAGTTAATAGCTACCCGGCAGAGTAATATGAATGATGAACGCCCTGATTTCTCCAAAATGACCGAGCGCGAGAAGATGCGCTACTGGGTGGAGAACTGGAAGCGCGTCGGCCCCGAGCTGGAGCGGATCAAACGGCAAGAGCTGCGTGCGCTCAGTGATGAAGAAGGGACAAAGCGCGCGTTGCGAGTCATGTCTGCCCGCTCACGACATGCCTGCGCCGCCGCGAAGTTACGCAGTTCTTCAGGCCTGGTAGAGCAGCAGCGGATTTTTGCGAAAACTCGTCGCGCCGCGTGAATGAAGTGTTTCGCGCCGCAGCCACACTGCAGGAGTTTTGTCAGCGACAGAAATGGCGCTTTTGTTTTATCGGCGGCCTTGCCGTGCAACGCTGGGCCGATCCACGTCAAACTGAAGATGCGCATCTAACGTTGCTTACTGGCTTCACTGGCGAAGATTCGTACATCGACGCGCTGCTAAGTGCCTTTGCGCCGAGGTTCACCGACGAGCGAAAGTTGGCTCCCTTGCGACGGGTCCTTTTTCTTCAATCGAGCGAAGGGGTCGCTCTTGACATTGCCCTTGGAGCCGTGCCTTTCGAAGAGCATAGCGTTGAGCGCGCGACCGATTGGAAAGTCGAGAAGCTCCGTCTTCGCACTTGCAGCGCGGAGGATCTCATCGTGCACAAGGCATTTGCCGGTCGCGAACTCGACTGGGCCGATGTCACCAGTATTATCATGCGGCAAGGGCGGAAGCTGAACGTCGAGCAAATCTGGTCTGAGCTGCGCCCGCTCGTCGAACTCAAAGAAGAACCGGAGATACTCGAGAAGCTTCAGCGATTACTCGACCAGAACCTCGACTAATGAATGCGGCCACAACGGCGACTGAGCCGTCGTTCGAGCAGATACTCGGTGTTTGTTTCATCAATACTTCCGTCGCCGACGCGGTGAACCATAGCTTCGAGCATCGCGGCTACACTGTTGTCCCAGCCGCACCAGCGCTCGCGCAGATCGATCGCGACCGCGACTATGCCCGCGCCTTGCTTGAGGCAGATCTCGCCATCGCCGACAGCGGTTTCATGGTCCTGCTTTGGCGGGTTCTGCGCGGACGCAGACTTGCGCGCATTTCCGGACTGCGTTACCTGCTGGCGTTGCTCGATAACACCTCTCTGCGCGAAACTGGAGCATTCTTCGTTCTGCCGAGCAGCCCGGCGCGTGAGAAAACTTTGAGCTGGCTACGACAACAAAGTTTCGCCGCAAACGAGGCCGATACCTACATTGCTCCCATTTACCGCAATGAAGTAGTCGATTCGTCGTTAGTTCAGCTCCTTGATCAGCGACGGCCCGATCACATTATCATCGCCGTCGGTGGTGGCACGCAGGAGAAGCTCGGTTACTATTTGCGCGAGCATCTGAGCTATCGTCCAGCCATTCACTGCATCGGCGCCGCTCTCGGATTTCTCACCGGCGATCAGCCTCCCATCCCGCTCTGGGCCGATAAGTTCTATCTCGGCTGGCTTCTTCGCTTACTTCGTCAGCCGCGCTTGTATGGTCCACGGTACCTCAGCGCCTTTCGCCTGCCGTTGCTGATTGCGCGATATGGTAACGAAGCGCCGGGAAACCGGCATGACCATACTCGGGCTTAATGCTTATCACGCCGATTCTGCCGCCTGCCTGCTGGTCGGTGGCAAGCTGATCGCCGCGGCCGAGGAAGAGCGCTTTCGCCGGATCAAGCATTGGGCCGGCCTGCCGACTCAAGCTATCGACTATTGCCTCAAGGAATCCGGGCTAACAATTCGCGACATCGATGTCAATCGCAAGCCTGGAGTGAATAACTGGCGACGGCTAGCCTTTGTCTTGCGGCATCGGCCTGATCCCCGCCTGATGTGGCAGAAGATCACGAATATTCGCAGCGCATCTACGGTCAAGCAGGCGCTGGAGGAACATTACGGCGCGGGCTACGCGCCGAGTCGCATCACATCGAGCATCATCATGCCCATCTCGCTTCAGCGTTCCTTGTCTCCGGCTTTGAAG
>QHBL01000276.1 GCA_003244125.1 Chthoniobacterales bacterium | reverse complement strand
CGACGCAGTTAGACGCGACGCTTTTTGTCACGACTGATCCGGCCGCAACTACCGAGTTATCGCCGATGGTTACTCCTTTTAGGATGACGGCGTTCATGCCGATCCAGACATTATCGCGAATGATGACGGGACGTGTTTCGAGCTTCGGGCGCGGCGGGCGATTGGCGTAGAAGGGAGCGAGGGCGTGTGAGTCGATGAGGCGTTGGGCTGGTTCGAGCGGGTGAAAATCGGAATCGGCAATCCCGACATTCCATGAGACGAGGCAATGCGAGCCGATCTCGATGCGTTCTTCGGCCATGATGAGTGCGCCGTTGAGCAGAGTGAAATCGCCGATCAATGCCGAGCCGTTTTGGCCAATGGCGAAGGAGCAGCCGGCGTAACAGGAAACATGTGCGCCGATGCGAACGGCATGTGGCGTTTTCGTTTTCATGTGTCGAAAAATCTGCGCGGTCTCGCAATAAAAGCCTTCGCCGAAATCGACATTTGGTGGAACGGGATGCGCCCACCAATCCGCCTCGACTCTGCGATCGGCGCCGACGTTGCTCATGACGGGAAGTTGCCCGATTTGTAGAGATTCGCGTAAGCGCCGCCGCGGGTGACGAGCTCGGGCCCGCGGCCTTGCTCCACAATGCGGCCATGTTCCAGCACGACGATGTGATCGACGTTGTGCACGGTGGCGATGCGATGAGTGACAATGAGTGTGGTGCGACCGCGCATTAGTTCTTTGATTGTATCCATGATGGCCGATTCAGTAGCGGGGTCGAGGGCGGAAGTGGGTTCATCCAGGAGAAGGATGGGCGCATTTTTCAAAAAGGCGCGTGCGATACCGATGCGCTGGCGTTGACCCACGCTAAGATGTCCACCGCGCTCGCCCACCTGGCTGTCATAGCCGTCGGGTAGTTGCAGAATGAATTGCTCAGCCTGCGCGCGCCGGGCCGCTTCGCGAATATCGTCGTCGGTGGCATCGCTTCGGCCATAGGCGATATTCTCGCGCACGGTCGTGGAAAAGAGCAGGGTGTCCTGGAGAACGATGGCGATTTGTTCGCGCAACGATTTCTTTGTCACCTGACGAATGTCGCGGCCATCGAGCGCGACGTCGCCAGAGGTCGGATCATAGAATCGCGGGACGAGACTGAGTAGCGTGCTTTTACCCGCGCCGGTGCCGCCGACGAGAGCGACGATTTGGTTGGGCGAAATCTCGAGGTTGATCTCGCGCAGAACGACGCGGTTTTCAGCGTAGCCGAAGCTGACGTTGTGAAATGCGATGGCGCCATCGCTTTTGGTAATAGTAATGGCGTCAGGCGAGCCGAGGACGTCATCGCGGCGGTCGAGCACTTCGAAGCAACGGCGCGCGCCGGCGGTGGCGCCTTCCATGGCCCAGGCGGTGTAGGTGAGCGACTCGAGCGGCGTGTAAAGCATGAGCAGGTAAGCGCTGAAGAGGAGAAGCGAGCCGAGCGAGAGAGTGCCGGCCAGGACGTGCAGGGTGCCGATGTAATACATGGCCGCCGTGCCGATGACGACAAGGGTGCTAATGACGAGCGCGCTTTGCACATTGGTGATCGTTAGTCGCAGGTTCGCGCGCAAGCTGCCGATAGCTTGTTGTTGAAAACGCATGACTTCGAATTCTTCGCGGCCAAAGGCGTGAACCATGCGGATGGAGCTAAGGCCTTCCTGCGCCTGCGCGAGAACGGCGCTTTCCTGTTCCTGGATCGTGGTCGAGTCGCGGCGAATGCGGCGCGCGAAGAAGTAAATGGTGGCGATGAGCAATGGGACGATGGCGAGAGAGAGCAAGGCCAGTTGCCAATCCAATCGCAACATGATGACGAAGGTGCCGATGAGGGTGAGGACGGAGGCAAAGACGGCGGTGAACCCTTTGTTGTAGATAGTTTGAATGGACTGCGAGTCGTAAGCGACGCGGAAGCTGGAGTCGGCGGAGCGGCGCGCGTCGTGAAATTTAAGCGAAAGACGCTGAAGGTGAGCGTAGAGCTCGGTGCGGAGTTTGAGCAAAGCCTGTAATCCAGCTTTGACGAAGATGTAGTTGCTGATGTAATTGCAAATGCCCCAGAGCAGCTGGATGACAACAAGCGCGAGACAGAGCGCGGCGATCGCTTCGTGCAGAGGAAGACGCGGCGTCAGGGGAACGTTCCAGCGCGCGCCGAAACGGAACTGAAAAGAAGCAACTTTGCTTGCGTTGGGCAGAATGGAATCAACGATGAATTTCAACGGCCAGGGTTTGAGCAAATTGAGGCCGATGCCGGCGAGCGAGAAGGCCAAGCCGAGCAGCGTCGCGCCGCTAAATGCGCGGTAATATTCAAGGACGCGCCGGTAAATCATTAGACAGACAGTAGAATCGAGAGATTCTTCGCTCCGCTGAGAATGACAAATTAATATGCATCATCTGCTTCAAATCTGGTTCGGCTGGGTCCAGCAATGGGGTTATCTCGGCATCATCCTACTTATGGCGATGGAAAGCTCGATCTTTCCGGTGCCGAGCGAGATCGTGATCCCGCCAGCCGCTTTTCTCGCCACGCAAGGCCGCTTCAATGTCTGGGCCGTCATCGCTGCCGGCACCTTCGGCTCATGGCTGGGCGCGAGCATTACCTATTGGATATCGCTCTGGCTGGGCCGCATCGTGGTGGTGAAATGGGGACGGCTATTTCTCGTTAGCGAAACGAAGCTCACCCGAGCCGAGCACTGGCTGCATCGTTACGAGGCGGGCGGGATTTTTTTCGCGCGTTTGCTGCCGGTCATTCGCCACCTCATTTCCATTCCAGCGGGGATCATCCGGATGAATTTCACCACTTTCAGCATTATGACCATCGCCGGTTCGGCACTCTGGTGCGGGGTGCTGGCGTGGTTCGGGCAGAGGGCGATCACGGCCGAGATGCTGCGCGATCCGGCGGGATTAGCTTTGGCGTTGAAAGCGAAATCGCATCTGATCGTGGCGGCGGTGCTGGTGCTCTGCCTGTTGTATTTTGTGGTGATGCGCTTGACGGCAGACAACGCGCGCCGAACAGCGCGCTAACGAGCTACGAGTTGCTCGCGCCGTTGCCGGAAATATTCGCCGGGCGCGACTGATAGCGATCGCCGTAGCTCGCTCCGTCACCGTAACCGGGTGAGGAGTAGTAGTAATAATAACCAGCGCCGCGGCGGCGCGGCAACCTGTTTAAGATAAGACCGGCCGGGCGATTACCTGCCGCAGCAAGAAGGCTCAAAGCTCGATTGGTGGCGTTGCGCGGCGTTTTGCTGGCGCGCAGGACCATGCAAGTCGTTTGAATATACGGCACCATCAGCAGCGTATCACTGACGGCTAATATCGGAGCACTATCCACCACGATGCGGTCGAATTGTGTGGCGGCCTCGTAGATCAGGTCCTTGAAGCAACCACTGCTGAGCAGCTGGGCCGGATTCGGCGCGCGCTGTCCACCGGCCAGAACATAAAGCTCGCCCGGCGGCGCCTCCTCGCTGCGGAAGCGCGCTCCATCCAGCGGTTCGGAATCGACGGTCGCGACGCGTTGCACCGCCTCTTCCAGCGGGACGGCGTGCACCAGTTGATCGACCACGCCTGGAGAATCCCTTTCCGCCAGATCAAAAACCTTGTGCACGCTGGGGCGGCGGAGATCGCCATCAATGAGCAGAACACGGTGGCCCTGTTGGGCGAGAGCGAGCGCGTAGTTAGCGCTGGTAAAACACTTGCCTTCATTCGGGAGAGCGCTGGTAAAAAGGAAAACGCGGCGCTCCCCTCCGGCGCAAGCAGCGACAATACAGCGCGCAAACTGCGAAAGCTCTCCGCGATGACGCCGCCGCGCGCTTCGTCGACGAGGCGATACTTCGCCGCTTCGGGCGGGGCTAGGGATTGAATAGTACCGGCTTTCGATTCGCCTTTTTTCGTCTCCGGAATGGCGGCGAGAACGGGGAGCCAAAGGTCGCTTCGGCCTGATCGACGGTCTTGATGGAGCGGTCCAGCGCGTTCGCGCCAAAGACAAAGGCCATGCCAGCGGCAAGACCGCCGAGCAGTCCGAAGGTGATCGTCTTCAAAGGAATGGGATTCACCGGCGCACGCGGAATGACAGCATGCTCGGCGACGCTAACTGCGTTAGTTTTCACATCTTGGTCAGGTCGGTCGCCTTGATTTTGGCGCAGCACGCTCTCGTACAAAGCGCGATCGCTTTCGGCTTGGCGCGCCAGTTCCTGGTAGCCGATGGCAGTGCGATTCAACTGCATGGCCGTGCCTTGCTGGTCCTTGAAAGCGTCCTGCAAATTCTGTTCAGTCGCCAGCGCCTGCGCGATGGAGTTGCGCAAAATGGCTGGCTGCAACATGGCCGCGCGCCGCACATTGTCCCTCGCTTCGCGCAACGCCGCGCGCGCCGACATCATCTTCGGATGTTTTTCTTTGTAACGCAGGGCCAGCGTCGCCATATCGGCTTCGATTTGCGTGACGCTGCGGCGGGCCTCACCCACCTGGAGCGATGCCGCAATAGTGGGCACAGAGAGCAACTGATCGAGGTTATTTCCCGCGCGGTCGATCTGTTTGAGCTCGCCCTCCAGCCGGAAACGTTCCGCCCGCGCCTGCGTGATCTTGCTGCTCAAGTCCTGCAAGACGATGCCACCGCGCGTGCCACCCCCACCCGAGCCGGAGCCAGTCTGGCTGCCGGTGTTCGCCGCGCCGCCGCCGAGCTGAAGCGCGTCGGGATTTTTCTCCTTGTATTCGGCCACGGCCGCTTCGCTTTTTTGCAGGTTCACCTTCAGCCGCTCCTCTTCTTCGAGTAAATAACGAAGCGTGTCCTGACTGAACAACGCGCGGCGTTCGATGACATTGCGGATATATTCGCGCCCGACGGCTTCGGCCAGGCGTTGCGCCATGACCGGGTCGCGATTGGTGACATAAAGGTCGATCAAGCGTGTGCCGCGGCGACGCGACGAGCGAAAGAGTTAAAGCGAGGAATGACTTCATAACTAGAAGATGAGCGAAGAACGGATGCCAAACTGGTTATCGGTGAAGCTAAAAGCTTCCAGGGAACTGGTATCCTCCCGGTGCAAATAGTAGAAGCCGATGTCCCAGAAGCGCGTGATGTTAGTATCAATCGCGACTTGGAGGTAATAGTAGTCATCAGTGCGATTAAGGTCAACGCCATTGAAGGCGCTGAAGTAAGTAGCGCTCTCGTAGCCGGCGCTCAAGCTCACAAAAATGCGTTGCCGGAACCGCTGCTGCACCGCGAAGTGAATGTCGGTCTGCTCATAGTCGCCGCCTTTGGATGACGGCGGAGTTTTGCGTGCGCCGGGAGCCATCAACTGAAATACTCGTGCCATCAAACGGCTTGTAGCTGGCGGTGAGCTGGAAGACTGGTGAGATATAGGTGCCGCGGGTGTCACCTTCAAACTGGCGAAATTCAAAGCCGACCGAGCCCGACAGGCTGAGCTTCTCTCCCGGATTGAAGCTGGCGCGAAGGTTTACCTGCTCGAAGGTTTGTGCAGGAGTAGCTCCGTCCGTTTGATTGTAGCCAAATGTGCCGCCAAGACCAACTACCAGCTTTGGACTGTAGTTATAGTTGAGGAAGAGATTGCCCGAGAGCGCTTCTGAGCTAATCAGGTTGGCATAGTCGTTACGGCTGTAGTCGACTCCGCCGTTGAGAAACGTCTTCGATGAAAGGTCGTAGAAGAAGACGACGTTGGGCGCATAGATGAATTGCAGGATGTTATTACTTTCAGTTCCGGGTTCACCCAGGCTAAGTCGCACCGTTGGCTCGAACGAAGTGTAGAAGTCGCTGCTGGGATGAACGGTGCGCAGGTTGATATTATCGTCGTAAACGGTGCGCACCGTCACGCTGAAGTGATAGCGAAAGCGGCGGACGTTTTCGTTGACGGGATGATCATTGATGCTGACTTCGGGCTCCGCTCGCTCGATGGGTAGCTCCGGCTCGGGCGCGGCAAGCTGCTCCGGCGTGCTCGATGGGATCGGGCTTGGTTCCCACTTCCGCCTCGCGTTCGGGAACGTCGGCCGGGGCGATCGCTTGGGCCTGATCCGTCGCAGGAAGCGCCGGGGATGTCCTCCCCGGTGGCTGTGACGGCGAGCCACGATGCTGTTAACGCGATAACGGCAGCACGGCGGCATTTGGCATTGAGCAGACCTAACGGGCCGCAGCTCGTCGCTAAGCGCGCGCGCATGAGAAATCTTGTCTTCAGCCACTTTCGCGCCCACGACCCCGTGATTGTCTCGCCTTAACGGCGCGCCTCCAGTTGTGCGCTCGTCTCAAAAGCCAGTGCCGCTTCAACTCGCGAGCACCGGGCCTCAGCTTCGGCGCGCTCGGGAGCACCGAGCGTGACGTGGCGCGCTCCACCCCGTTCCATGCGCAAGGCTTCGCCCGGCCAGACCGTGCTGACATGGTCGGCCGCCAGCGGGGACGCATCGAAGTGACCGCGCACGCAGATGGCGCTCGTCATTTCGCGGGTCTCGGTGATTTCGATGAGCGCGTTACCATCAGCCCTTATTTCGCCTCGGCCGGTTTGGAACGTCAGAAGGGCTGTGTTGTAGCCGTGCTGCCCCAGTCGTGCGGTGAAACGTCCGCGGTCTAGTCGCACGCCGGCCGCGCGTGCCCGAATGCCGCCCGACGTTTCGTTTCCATCGACTCGCACCGTCAGCTCACGAATCTGCGCGGCCGCATTTTCGTCCAGGCGCAGTAGCATGTTCGGCAG
>QHBL01000207.1 GCA_003244125.1 Chthoniobacterales bacterium | reverse complement strand
ACCGCCGGCGAAAGGCTCTTGAGATAAGTGTTCTCCGCCGCGCCCAACACTTGGACGCGTTTCTCCGCGAAGTAGCTAAAGAATCCACTCAGCGCCAGTCCCGGTCGATTGATGGTCGGTTCGCGAATCTTGCGATGGAATCCAACCGGCGCTCCTTCGAGCCGCATCGCCAGCTTCTCACCATGCCCCGTGAAAAAGCTTTCCACCGTTACCACCGGCACGCTTTTGCGCTGCTCGCTGGCGGAAGAAATGGTTTGCGCAGTGGCGGCGGTCTCCGGCATCGCATCAACGTTTACTCGGTCGCGCAGCGAATTTCCACACCAGCGGCGAATTATTCCTTTGAGCAAAAGGCCGCTCGCAATCGCGGTTGATCCGCGCATTTTTTACTGATGCGAATCGTTAATCTTCGGCGCATCAATCAATGCTCCGCCATCATCGCGTTGCTGACGGCCACGCGCGCATTAGCCGTCCCTGCCGCGCCGGGCACTCCCACCGTATCTCCGCAAGCTAGTGCCGCCGCACCATCCACCCCGGCCGCCACGCCATCCAAAGCGGTGGAGAATTCCGTCGTGAAAATCTTCGCCACGCTGCGGTCGCCCGATCCGAGCAAGCCGTGGACGAAACGCGAGCCGGCAGAGATCACCGCCAGCGGCGCCATCATCAGCGGCAATCGCATTCTGACTAACGCGCACGTGGTGCAATACGCGAGTGAAGTGCAGATTCAGGCGAACCAGGCGGGCGATAAATTGCCCGCGACAGTGGAGGCGATCGGCGCTGGCATCGATCTGGCCGTGCTGAAGCTCGACGACCCGAAGTTCTTCGACACCCATCCGGCGTTGCCGTTGCGCAAGACGCTGCCTGACTCAAAGGAACCGGTCATGGTTTATGGCTACCCTACCGGTGGCACGAGCTTGTCCATCACAAAAGGCATTATCTCGCGCATCGAGTTCACCGGCTACAGCATGTCGACTCCAGGTCTGCGTATTCAGATCGACGCCGCGATTAACCCTGGAAATAGCGGCGGCCCAGCAGTGGTTAATGACGAAGTAGTCGGCTTGGCTTTTAGTCATCTGCAAAGCGCGCAAAACATCGGCTACATCATTCCCTCCGAAGAAATCGAGTTATTCCTGAGCGACATCGCGGACGGCCGCTACGATGGCAAACCTACCATCTATGACGATCTCCAGACGCTGGAGAACCCGGCCTTGCGCTCATTGCTTCACCTGCCCGAATCGCTCCATGGGATGATTGTCCATCGTCCTTTTAGCTCCGCGACCGACTATCCAATCAAAGAATGGGATGTGATTACAAAAATCGGCGACGTGCCAGTGGATGACGAAGGCATGATCAAGATCGGAGATAATCTTCGGGTGCGATTTTCCTACGCGATTCAGAAACTCGGCAGCAAGAATAGTGTGCCGCTAACCGTTTTTCGTGATGGCAAAGAGCTAAAGGTCAACGAACCGTTACTGAGAGAGCGTCCGCTTGTCCTACCGGAGCTAAAGGGTAGCTACCCATCTTACTTCATCTATGGGTCTATGGTCTTCTCCGAAGCTACTACCGACCTGCTTGCGCTCGCCCAGCGCAACCGCGAAACCACCGCGCTACTTGGCGCTCTGACTTACTTCGGCAGTCCGCTCATCAGTCGGGTCGGAGATAAGCCGGCATTTCCCGGTGAACGCCTGGTCGTCATTCCAGCGCCTTTCTTCCCTCATCGCCTGGTTAAAGGATATGGCAATCCGACCTGGCAGGTCGTCAAGACGGTGAACCATAAGCCGATCAAAAATCTGGCGCACATGGTCGAAGTCCTGCGCGATTTGAAAGATGAGTTCGTCTCCTTCGAATTCGACGCGCGGGTTGGAGGCGAGACCCTTGTTTTCCCACGAGTCGAGATGCTCAGCGCCACGGAGAACATTCTTAACGACAGCGGCATTCGCTCTCAAGCCTCGCCGGACCTACTCAAGGTCTGGAACGCGAAAGCTCAATAAGGGCGAGCCGGCGCCGCTGAAGCGCGCGCGATCAGCGCGATGGGTAGCCCAACCAGAAAGGCGTGACTCACCATTTCGATGATGAAGTTGGACAAATGGAACGGCCCGTGACGCGCGGCGGAAACTGGAATGACGACATAGTTCATGACCAGGTAAGCGAGAACGCCAAAGGCCAATCCGAAAACGATGGGCCGTTTGGTCAACACAGGCCACTTACGACCAAGCAGGTAGTAAACGGCCGCTATGCACGCTGCAATAACGAAATGCAGTAAGACGCCGAGTAGATAAGTTGCGACACCGCCGCTGAAGGCCTGCCGGCCAAGTAGTCCCGAAGCAACTCCCTGGAAAATACGCAGCTGCTTGATGCCGCGAATAACCCCGTAGAAGATAACCGCAAATAGCCCGTCCCCCAGCGCGGCGGCGAGCCCGCCGAACACAATCGTAGGGAACGCACGTGGCCGAAGGTCGCTCATTCGATTCGGTTCTATGGTTGGTCCTGGCCAAACACTATGTCCAGTTGCGCAAAAACAAACAGCCCAGATTCATCCAACCCGCCTCGTCCTTGTGAAGTAGGCGCGGAAATGGGAACATGATGTGTGATGCAGAACGGCGCCACGTTGCGGAATCCCAGCCAGCCGCTCCTGACGCGACGCCGGCGCTACTCCATTCTCAACTTTGAAATGGTGCGCCTGGACCGCGATTCACCCGAGCCTCTCTACGAGCAGCTCTATCGCCAGATTCGCGAAGAACTTGAATCCGGTACTTTCATAGCGGGCGCAGCGCGCGTGCCATCATCACGTGCCCTCGCTGCTACTCTGGGCGTCTCGAGAATGACGGTAAACCTCGCCTTCTCGAAGTTAGTAGCCGAAGGATATTTTCACTCTCGCGCCCGCTCCGGTCTCTTTGTCGCCCACCATTTGCCGGCCACATTTCTCAAGGCGCCCTCTGCCAACGAAAGTACGCCTGCTAAATACTCGCCGCGGCTCGCGCGCCGCATCGGCCAAATGACAGATTCTCGCACTGGAGCGGAACTCGACATCGGGGTAGGTGGTCCGCCGAGTGTCACCTTTCGTCCGGGATTGCCGGCGGTAGATGAGTTTCCCATTGCCGCGTGGGAGCGATTGCGCGCGCAAGTGCTCGCCGATAAAGGCGCCCATCTTCTCCGTTACGCGTCCCCGCGTGGTGAGGTGGAACTACGCAAGGCAGTCGCCACTTACTTGTGTGACTTTCGCGGCGCACGTTGTCACGCCGATCAGGTTATCGTCGTCGGAGCGATGCAGCAGGCTATGCTGGCCTGCGCCCTGGCGTTGATCGATCCTGATGATCCGGCCTGGATGGAGGATCCCGGTTTCCATCAGGCCCGCAACGTCCTCGCCTTTGCCGGCGCTCGCATCATTCCGCGGCCGATAGATAACGAAGGACTGGTCGTCGATCACTCCGCAAGGCGCGGTTTTCCGAAACTGATTTTCGTCACTCCCTCCCACCAGTTTCCCCTCGGCATCACCATGACTTTGCAGCGGCGCAAAGCTCTTATCGATTATGCTCACGCCAACGATAGCTACATTTTCGAAGACGACTACAACTCCGAGTTTCGCTTTGATGGACCACCGCTTCCCTGCCTTCAGGGTTTGGATGATTCAGGCCGCGTCATCTATGCCGGGACGATGAGTAAAATTCTCTATCCATCTCTTCGCCTCGGCTTTCTCGTAGCTCCCGAGCCACTGGTGGAAACGCTGATCAAGGTTCGAAGCGTGATGGACCAACACTCACCCTCTATCGACCAGGCCACGCTCGCCCGCTTCATCACCGAAGGCTTCTTTCTTAGTCACGTCAAGCGTATCCGCGAAGTCTATGCGCGCCGACGCGAGTTTTTTGTCGCCGAGTTTAGGAAGCTGCTCGGCCGCTTCCTCAACCTTGAAGTCACTCCCGCTGGTCTCCATTTCGTGGCCTGGTTGCGCCGGAAGGAAGACTTTGCCTCCTTCATGCGCGCGCGGGAGATCACGGGCATCCGCCCGCCGCCGCTTTCATTCTTCTGTATCAAGGCTGAACTTCCGCCAGCATTCGTCTTTGGTTTCGCCGCGTGGCCGCAGGCGCAGATTCGAGAAACCCTCGCCAAACTGGCGGCTGCCTTCGAGCAGGAACGCTCAAAGGGCGGACTACCAAGGCGACCGTCTTAGCTCCTACTCGATCAGGGCATCTCTGGCCTGGTATCTATCGAGCATCTGGACTAACCAGTCCCATCCGACTGGCCATTGTCATGGCCATCACCTTCGACGCACCTTCGCACTCGGCCATGAGTGTGAAAAACGTCGGCTTCATCGTCTTCAACGATCTGGCTACGGCCGAGCTAAGTAGCGCGGCCGAAGCTTTCGCCGCAACTCATCTTCCTACTAACTTCGGTGGGGAATGTCATTGCTACAAGGTGGTCACGATCGGGCTTACGACCGAACCATGCTTCAGTTACGCCGGTATTCTCGTTAAACCGGACACTGATTTCGCTAATGCACCTGAACTGGACACACTTGTCGTCTGTGGCGGCGAGGCGATTCGCGCGCCTACTCTGTGCAAAAAGGTAGCCCGGTGGCTGAATTATCGCGCGCCGACGACGAGACGCATTGCCACCCTCGGCACCGGCATCTATTCCCTCGCCCTAACGGGGCTACTCGA
>QHBL01000119.1 GCA_003244125.1 Chthoniobacterales bacterium | reverse complement strand
TATCAGTTCAAGAACCGGGCCGGCAACGTGGAGACTTTCACCTACGATAACTTAAATCGGCTCACCCTTGCCAATTGGAACGATGCGGTGACGCCTGATAAAGCAATCCGTTTCCCGCGCGCGCGCCACCGCCGGTGTTTTCGTAGCTCCAGGTTTCAGTGCTTCCTCCCGGATAGGTCAGACTGGTCTTCCGGTTGAGCCAGTCATAGCCGTAGGTGTAGGTGTTGTTGTTGGGATCAGTCATGGTCAGGAGTTTCCCGCCCGACGGGTCGTAGCTGTACTTGGTAATTGCATTCGGCTCCGGCGCTTGTGTCGCAGTTTGCTGCGTCAGCCGGTTCATCGCGTCATAAGTGTTATAGGTGACAACCTGCCCGTTGGGCCGGGTAACGGAAGCTTTGCGATTGGCAGCGTCGTAGCGAAAAGTGGTGGCGTGGTTCAACACATCTGTAATCGACATCGGCCGGTTGCGCTCATCGTAAGCTGTGGCCGTGACGGGGCCGGTCGGTTGTTGCGCCGGCGCCCTGACAGTGGTGAGATTGCCGGCGTTATCGTAGCCATAGCTCGTGGTGGCTTCCTCTACCGTTCCTGGGGCCTGCCGGTCGATGGTTTTGCGGAAGTTCCCGTCGCAGTCGATGTTGCGGCCGCGCCCGGAGGGACTCGCGATGGAGAATGGGAATGAGACGGTGTGAAGGTAGGGACTGGCCGTGCCGTAGCGGGTGTAGGTGAAGGTGGTGACGTTAACGCTGCTATCGCCGTAGCCCCTTACCGGTGTTTTAACCGTGAGGATGCGCTTGTAATCATCGTAGGTATAGCTGGTGACCTGGTTCAACTGGTCGGTCACGCTGGCCAGAGTGCCGTCGGGGTTGTAGGCGTTGACAATGGTATGGCGATTGCCGCTGCCTTTCGGGTCGCTGGGCAAAGTAGTGGTTTTGAGCTGCCCGCGCGGGTTATAGGCGTAACTGGTGGTGTAATCGAGATCGTTGAGGATACCCCCGAGCGCATCGGTGACCACGATCAAGCGGCTTAAGCTATCGTAATCGTAACGCGCGCTGGGATTGCCGGTGGCATGGTATGGATCGCGGTATTCCTTGACCAAACCATTCTTGTAAGCCGGGTCACCGTTGGCGGTGTAATAATAGGCGAAGGTCTCGGTGCCGCCCGTCGTCAGCCGATGGCTGGTGACATGACCGTAGAGATCATAGGCGAAAGTTTCAAAACTGCCATCCTGGTAAGTGATCGCGCCCACGCGCATCTTATTGATGCCAGTGCCGCCGACAACGGAGTATCTGGTTAAATGGCCCGCTTCATCCGTATCCTGGCAGACGTAGTAGGGGTTGTTGCCGTCTTTGTTATTAGCATCAAAACAACTGCTCGAGCTATAGAGGCGACTAATCGTGCCCTGGCCGGCAGGAGCATCGCCCGGGGTGGCCGGAAACTTCACCTGGGTCACCTTTCCCGTAATGGCGTTGTGGGTATATGTGGCGGTGTGATTGTTGCGGTCAGCGGCCGAGCTGACGAAGTTGTTCGCGTCGTAGGTCTGCGAAGCCGCGACGCCTTTGAAGTCGGTGCACTTGGTGAGGAGATTGTTAGTGTAGGTAAAGGTACGGGTGGGGCCATCGCCACGCGTCTCCACCCGGGTGTGGGCGAGGTTGTTGACTGCAAGAGTGGAAACAGCGCCTCCAATGGCAGTGCCGTTGAAGTAGTTTTCGCTCTTTAGCTGGCCGTAGACGACGAGCGTGCTATCGGCGTTCGCAGTGGCATAGACATAGCCGATTTTCCACATCGGCCCGGCATACATCGGATCGATGCAGGTGCTGAGCAACGGCACACCGTCTGCGCCCGATCCCGCGTTCGGCTTCTGGTATGTGTAACGGGCGACGAGCGTGCTATCCCCGAAGTAGGTCACCGAATCGAGGCGAGTATAACCCGTGGCAGCGCCCGCCACCGGGGTGCTCAGGTAATGGTATTGCACCGTCCGACCGTCGCTGGCGGTGACGTGATCGATCAGTGAGACAAAGGAGATCGTGGTGTTATAGAACTGCAACCAGCGGCCGGCAGGCTCCGTCACACGAAGACCGTTGGCATTGTAGGTCAGCGTGGTTGTCAATCCATACGGATCGATGATAGCGGAAGCGACATAGCTGTATTGGTACCAGGTGCACTTGCCGGAAAAATCATCCGGCGTGCATTGGTCGACATAATTCGACCGCGTGGCGGTAAATTCTACCTTGCTCCCATCGTTGAGCAGCAGGTAAGCCTTCATCGTGCTGAGATTCAGCGGAAGGAAGCGCTCGACCACTCCAGTCGCGGCATGCCAGGCTCCCGCGCCGTCGGCCGGAGCAGCAAAGGTTTCGGTCCGTCCATCGGGAAAGGAGACGGCGTAGCTGGTGGGATTAAAATTGGACGAAAGGGAGCGGGCGGGAGCATCGTTTACACTCCACTCATAGTTGTGCCGCCAACCCCAGCTGAAGCCGCCGCCGTTGGGACTGCGCGAATTGTAGGTGCGAACAAGAGCCAGCGGCTGCGTGCCGGCGGCGCCGGCTACGGAAATATCCAGGATTCTTCTGACACAGTTCGCAGTGTAAGGGTCGTATTCACCTGCGGTTGTGATGTTTCCATTGAAAATACCAGCCGGCCCCGTCAGGTTATCGTTTCCGGTTTGGGCCGAGAGGTTGCCGCAAAAGATAGAGCAGAGAATTGTTCCAAAGAGCAGAGTGAAGAAGCGTGTTTTCATGTGTGCCTCCTCATGGCGTGAGCGTGGGTGGGTTATCGCCGTTCGGGATCGGCACCCAGAATTGCAAAGTGGCGGAACGGTCGCCGAGAACGAACAGGATTCGATATAGTCCCGGTTGCGCTCCGGTTTGGAACTGCAGGAGCGTGGTGCCGTCCGCAGCTGGCGGCGACGTGCTGAGAGTGCCTCCATCCAAAGCTTGGATGACGAGGCGCGAGAGGAGCGCAGCCGGGACGCGGGCCTGCACCGTCAGAGCTTGCCCTGCGGTGCTGAGCACAAGCGGGAACTGTCCGCTCTGGCTGAGGATGGGAAGGACGCGTCCATCCGGGAAAAGGATGGATGCGGTCGGGCTGCCGTCGCTTGGGAGCGGCGGCGGAGAGGGCAAGGAGGTCTGGCCACTGAGGCGTGCGGCGAAGGAAAGAATGCAGCAGGCCGCGAGTGCTGCGGGAAGGTGTTTCATAATAATCCTTCGGGTTGATCTTTGTCGCGCGAAAGGTCCAGGGTCGGGCGACGGTCTAGTAGGCCGGGGTTCGGCGGAGGATTATTTCGTTCGGGTAGTACGGGTTTAAGAAAAACTACTCTAGCACGTCAAGTTAAAATTTTTAACTACCTCTGCTATTTCCCTAACTTCGATTGTGAATAACTCAGCTAATCACACTCTACAAACAGAGACCATGCATGGGTGAATAACTATTTTCAACTAATTGCCGGATTAGCAGAGTGGCCGGCGAATGCAATGTGAACGGTTTCGAGCGCGGGCCCGTGAAGAGGCAGGCCGAAGGGTTGGCTGCCTCGCTAGGATTCGAACCTAGACAAAGAGATCCAGAATCTCTGGTGCTACCGTTACACTACGAGGCAATCGTGGTTGAATTTTAGGCGTGCGCCTGGTCTTTTCAAGCCAGCAGCGCGGCGGCCGAGCCATGCGCCTGAAGAATGATTTCGCTTCCTTCCTGCGCTGCTTCCACCGTGATCGATTTGCCCAGTTGCGCCATTTGCATGCGCGCTTTCTCCACAATTTTGTCTACCATGGCGTCATCGTGATTCGGGTCGTGATGAAAGAGGATGAGGCGCTTGGCATCGGCGGCGGCCGCAAGTGAGACGACGCTGCTGATGCAGCCGTGGCCCCATCCGATGTGGCCCTGGTATTCTTCGTCGGTGTATTGCGCGTCGAGGATGAGCACGTCGGCGCTGCGCAGGAACTCGACCAGATCGGCGCGTTCCTCCGCGGGCGCTTTGTAGTGATGGCCGGTGTTGTCGGCGCCGCGGTTGCGCAATTGTTCCTCGAGCTTCTCGAACGGTTCGTTGTCGGGCATGTAGGCGACCGATCCGGCGCGGGTAAAAATGCGATAGCCCACACAAACGCCGGGATGATTAAGGAACCTGGCGCGGACGCGGACTTCGCCGATGTGGAAATCCATCTCACGCAATTCTTCGACTTCGATCTTCCCTGGCATGGCCGCCATGCTGACGGGGAAGAATGGCGTCTCCATTTGGCCGGCAAGGATTTCACCCAAGCGCGCGCGAGTGCCGTCGTAGCCGAAGACGCGGAGCTCATTCCGGCGTTCATAAGCGGGAAGAAAAAACGGGAGACCCTGGATGTGATCCCAATGCGTGTGGGAGATGAGGAGCGAGAGGTTGATGGGCGCGGCGCCGAATTCGTGCTGGAGCGATTGTCCGAGCAGACGAATGCCCGAGCCGGCATCAAGGATGATGATTTCGCCTTCGGCGCGAACTTCGACGCAGCTGGTGTTGCCGCCGTAGCGCACGGTGCCCGGGCCCGGAGTGGGAATGGAACCGCGCACGCCCCAAAACTTGATGCGAGTGCTGGGCGCGTCGTTCATGTGGGCTGGTGATTTTGGCAGGCGCGGGTAAGGGCACCAAGAACTTTCGAGACGACCGTCGTTAGCTCGCTCGCTTTAGCCGTCGCTCTTCGGGCGACGTTGGGATGGGTTTCGCTGCAGGGCGCGTGTAGCATCGTCCTGCCTGCGCTTCGCACAGCGAAGCGGCTACAGTGGCGCTCGCTGGTGCGCGCGGCGTTATTCGCTGCGCGAATACGAGTGGAGAATTTGCACGAACGGGCGATGCGCTATCGCGGCGCCCGGCGACGCCACCAGGAACTGGCGAGGCCGATTGCGC
The DNA here is from genome assembly GCA_003244125.1 of Chthoniobacterales bacterium. The sequence continues at coordinate 4,579 of QHBL01000119.1, read as the reverse complement.
CTAATCCGCACACGCCGATCATCGGCAAGAGGGCTGACATTTCAGGAATAGGAATGGCGACGCTGCCGATATTATCCACCGGGGTGCCGGAAAAGGGCCCGGTATTTTTTGTCGCTTCCGCGGCAAATTCACCGAGCCGGAGCTGATCGGTCGTGGTCTCAGCAGAGAACAACCCAAGGTTCACAGGGCCGACAATTTCATTCGGGAATCCGGCGCCGCCGACGTAGTGCCAGGTCAGATTGTAAATGGAGGGGTCGTCCGCCGGCGTGACTTTCGGCGGAGTTGTGCCGAGTAAACTGAAGGAAAAGGTCCAGCCCGCCGGCTGCGCGTTGGTGCCGGGAATGAAGCCACCGAAATCGTAGATGGTGAAGTAGTCGCCGCCGTTGCTGCCGGTGGCGATGGCATTCTCGTCTTGGGTGAGGGTGGCGCGGTAGCTCCAGGTGAAATCAGCCGCGCCCGTCGCCGAGATGGTGTCGAGAGTGGGGATAATGTCGGCGCGCATGCTCCCCGCCGCGGCCAGCCCTGCCGCGACAATTGCCAGGATTGATTTTTTCATGTCGTGAAAAACGCTACAGTTCTCCAGTTTCGCGCGCCAAAGTCAATCCAGATTTTTGCCGGGTCTGCAAATCGGGGGCCGAGCGGTTTTTACCCGGCGCTGGAGTAGCTACAACGCTGGGCCGCTACAAAGCGAAATCGGGATACATGACCATTCACTATTCCCTATTCACCAGCCAAACTTGGGCCGTCTCCGATTCTTGCTTCATTCACACGTGTGAAGATTGACCGCGCCTCTTTCGCCGCCCTGGCGCTGCTCGCCGGCGCCTGGACCTGGGCCATCTGGAGCTGCGCGGAACATTGGCGCGGGAATCCCAACTACTCCTACGGCTGGATTGTGCCGGTGCTGATGGTCGCGTTCGCGGTGAGGCGATTTGCTTCTGTGCCAGCCACGAACATGGATCGCTTCCATCAGAACTTTCCGCTGTGGCTCTCGCTCGCGCTGCTTGTACTTGCGCCGGTTTTCTTCGGCGTTGAGTTCGCGCGTGAGCAGGTGCTTCATCCCATGATCGTCACGTGGCTCATCGCGCTCTTTCCGGTGGTGCTCACGCTTGCCTTTTGCTGGCTCGCCGGTGGAGCGAATCTGCTGAGGGCAGAGTTATTCCCGGTGCTTTTTTTCCTCACCGCCGTGCCGTGGCCGCCGCGGTTCGAGCAGCCGATTACAGCCGGCCTGATGAACACCGTGGCCGCTGCCACGACCGTGCTGCTCCACCTCTGCGGCATCACCGCGCACACCAGCGGCGGCGCCATCACTCTGCGCAAGGGCGTTGTCGGGATCACCGAAGCGTGCAGCGGCATTCGCTCGCTTCAATCCGGGATCATGTTCGGTCTGGCCATGGGCGAATGGTTCCGGCTGCGTCCGCTCAAACGGCTCGCGCTTCTCGCCATAGCCATCGGCCTCGCCCTCGGCACGAATCTCATTCGCACCTTCGTCCTCTCGCTTCAGGCGGAGTGGCACGGCATCGCCGCCGTCGAAAAAATTCATGATCTCACCGGCTCCCTCGTCGTCACCGCCATGGTGGTGGCAATTTGGTTGTGCGGCAGGTTGTTGCGGGGACGCGTTGCAGCTGTCCCCGCGCTCGATTTTGGGAAAATCAAAGAGCGCTGGTTTGGATTGAGCCGCAATCTCTCCGGCGGCATCGCGCTCGCGGCGGTGGCACTGTTTATCGCCGGCGTCCTCGGCGTTGCGGCCGCGCAGATTACATCCGCGAGAATGGAGGCGCGCGATCGCACCCAAACGCGCGCCTGGTTTTCACTGCGTGATGACAGCGGCGTCGCCCAAACCCGAATCGATTTCCCGCGCGACGTCTGGCAGGAGCTGCATCCGAGCAGCGGCGAAGCCATTCGGGTGCGCGATCCGCGACTGGGCTACGCCGAGAGCTACCATTTTTTCTGGAAGCCTTCGCCTTGGAACCGTTTCGTCCTCGTCCATCGGCCAGACATCTGCATGCCTGGCGTAGGCTGGCAGAGCGCGGGCGGCCCTGAGCCGGTGAGGGTGAGTTTATCCGGCCGCGACGTGCAGCTTTACATTTTCAAATTTCACCGCGGCGAGATCGAGGCGCTCCAGCTCTGGGGCGTTTGGCGCAATGGAGATCCGGTGCCGCTGGATTACCAACCGGATCAGGTTCTCCGCGCCACGGCTGCGCCGCCGGAGATGCATCTCGAAGGGAAACGCCGGTCAGCCACTGAGATCGTCTCCTGCGTCATCGCCGGCGATGCGCGACGGCCGCCGGAGCCGCAGCGCGCCCTTGCGATTTTGCGCGCGCTTTTCCATTATCAGCCGGGGGATGGCGGATGAAACGTGGCCGCGGCGTGGCAGGCATCGCGCAACGAAGCGACGCCGCCGCGTCATTGTCGCCGCGGGGGTGTTTGCAGCGGTGCTGGTTTCGGCCAAACCAGCGTATCATTGGATCAAGGCGCGCCGGGCCGATGCACTCTCGGCCGAAGCGGAACGCCTGGTGCAGCAGGAAAAGCTGGGCGAAGCAGCGGTGGATTATCGTGCCGCGCTGAAGCTCGATCCGTTCGGTTATCGTTCCTTGCGCGGCGCGGCGCGGCTGGCGACGAAACTGCGCCGCGCCGAAGCGGTCCCGCTCTGGGAACAGGTCGCCGCTTCGCCGCGCGCGACAGCGAGTGATCGCGAGGAATATGCTAGCGCGCTGGTGCACGCCGGGATGTTTCCCGCCGCACAGAAAGTGATCGATGACTTGCTCCGCGCCGACCCAAGCACACGCGCGTTGCGGCTGGCCTCGGACTATTCGGAGCTCACCGGCAATGGCGATCGCGCGGTCGAATACGCGCGGCTGGCGGCGAAGCGCGCGCCGGGAGATGACGGTGCGCAGGCGCGGCTGGCTCAAGTGTTGGCCGCTTCGGCAAAGCTGGCAGAGCGCAAGGAAGCGCGCGATATTTTATGGAAGCTGGTTACCGAAAGCGCGACAGCGAAAACGGCCGCGGTGCAGGCGCTCGCCCGCGCACCTGAGCTAACGACTCCCGAGTTATCGCGACTGCTCGAAATCGTGCGTTCGCGTTCGCCGTTCGGGGTCAGCGATGCGCTCCTCGCGGGTGATCTCGACCGGCGGTTACATCCTGAGAATGCCGCCGCGATTTATAATGATATCGCCGCGAGGTGGACGCATGACGTGGCGGCGCGCGTAGGCGTTGCCCAATGGCTGAATGGCCACGGCCAGGCTGAGCGTGTGCTGGAATTCGCGCCTGCTGATTCGCAAGACAAAGAGCTCTTGCTCGCGCGGCTCGATGCGTTGGCGACCCTGAAGCGCTGGAGTGAAATTGACGAGGCGCTCGCCCGGCCGGATGTCGGGTTCGACCCGACTATTATCGAATCGTTTCGGGCGCGCGCGGCGCAGGAGCAGCAGGCTACGCTTGACGCGGAGGTACACTGGAGCAAAGCCATCGCCGCTGCCGGAACTGACGCGCAGAAGCTTCAGTTCGTGGCGAATTTTGCCGAGCAAAGTGGCGCGACGGAAGCGGCGTTGCGCGCGTTCGATCAGCTCGCGCGCGCGCCGGAATATACGCTGAACGCGCTCGCGGGACAGCAGCGGCTGGCCGCGAAAACGCGTGACGTCAATGCCGCGCGCAACCTGGCCGAGAAAGCCCTGGCCTTGCAGAGCAGCGATCCCGACGCGCAGAATCGCTTGCTGTATTACAATCTCTTACTCGAGCGCGACGTCGATGAGAACGCGGCCAAAGCGAAGGCGCTGGCGGCGAAGTTCCCGAATCGGCTCGAGTTTCGGGTGACGGCAGCGCTTGGTTGTTTGCGTCAGCACAATGCGGCGGGCGCGCTCGGGCAATTCAGCGGCCCGCCGATTGATTGGGAAAAAACGCCGCCGGCCTGGCGAGCGGTGTATGCGGCGAGCTTGATGGCGAACGAGCAGGCGGAGCGGGCGGAGGAGATTATCAAGTCGATTTCGGTGGAACGTTTAGCGAGCGAGGAAGCGGCGTTAGTTAAATCCACATCTCGTTAGAACAACCGCGCGCCGGCCTGTGCTCCGCGTAATGTTATAAAAGGCTGCGGCCAAATGCGCCGGGTGCGCCTTTTTTCCAGCGCAGCTCGGGGTCGAGGTTGATCTCGTCGGGCCGGACATCGAAGCCGACGGCGCGAAGTAAATAGGAAACGCCTTCCCGGCTTTCCATTGTTTCCTTGAGACTGCGGGCGAAGAGTTCGATGTATTCCTTGTAGGAATCGAGCGCGAGTTTGCCCTCGGCAAAATGTTCGGCCAGCGCTTCGTCGTGGTAATCGATCAAATCGACCAGCGCCCGACGCAAATCCATCCGCACCTTGGGATCAATGACGACCTTGAATGGGTTCGCACCCGCATCCGGTTTCGCCAGCGCTTTTTGCAAGGCGGGCGTGTGAGTGGAAGAGACAATCTGGTAATCGCGCGAATCGTTGGCCATCGAACCGAACTTACGCCGCCAAACGCGGCTGTTAAAAGAAAATCGGAATGATCAGAATGGCGACGATGTTCACCACCTTGATCATTGGATTGATCGCCGGGCCGGCGGTGTC
>QHBL01000035.1 GCA_003244125.1 Chthoniobacterales bacterium | reverse complement strand
GCCGGAAGTGGCGGCGGCGCGTTTGCAGATGTTGCTGCCGAAAGTGAGTGGAGCTGATGCCGTCGTAGCGCGGGAAAAACTGGCGGAAGCGCTGCTCGCGTCACAACGTGCAACCGAAGCGTTGCGCGTCATCGACGAATCGCCTTTGCGCGATTCGGCAAAATTTGTTCGCGCGCAGGCGTTGGCGCAGTTGTCTCGCTACGACGAAGCGCTGCCGTTATTTCAGAGAGTGGCGAACGATCCGCACGCCGCGGAACACGCCGAAGCGGCGTTCGGCGTGGCCGAAATGCTGACTGCGCTGGGACGCAACGATGAAGCGATTCGGCATTTTGGCGCGCTGGCTAACGACGCGCGATTCGGCATCGCGGCGCGGCTGCGGGAGGCGGAGCTTCTCATTGGCAAAAGCGACGCTGTTTCCGCTCGCCGGGTTCTGGATGCGACGCAGCCAAAGGGCACCGCGGAGAAACGCCAGAAGCGCTTTCTGCGCGCGCGGTTGGAATTGCTGAATGGCCGGCCCGAAAAAGCCATCGGGTTGCTCGATCCGCTGGCGAAAAAACCGGAAGGCGCTTCGCACGAGACGGTGGTGGCAGCTTTATTCGCGATGGCGGATGCGCATCTGCAACTCNNTTTTGGTCTCGACGCTTTTCGCGATGGCGGAGGAACATCTCAAGGCAAAAACGCCGGATACGGGCGACGATTACCTGGAGGATTTCATCGACCGGCATCCGAACGACGCCGCGCTCGGGCGCGTTTTCACGAAGCTCGATCAGGTTTACCGGGCGGAGCGCAAGCCGCCGCGGAACGAACTGGAGAAATGGGCGCGTGATTCGGCCCAGCCGCGTCGTGGATTTGCGCGGTGGTATCTCGCGCAAACCGACTGGCGAGCGGGCCGGCATGAGGAGGCGCTGCGGCAATATGAGGCGCTGCTAACGAGTCCCGGGTTGTCGCCCGCGCTGGTGCCGGCGCTCTTGCAATATGCACGGATCGAGACCGGCGTGGGCAGGTTCACGCATGCGCTGGAGATTCTCGCGGCAGCGGAGAAAACAGAGCCGGTGGCGGATGTGCGCGACCAGATAGCACTCGAATGCGGACGCGCCTTGTTCGGCGCGGGAAAGTTTGCGGAAGCAACAGCGCAGTTTGGGCGGGTGAAAACGCCGCGGCTGCGCAGTGCGGCGGTGTTGAATACTTCGCTGGCCTGGCTGGAGGCGAGAGACGACGGGAAGGCGCAGGCCGGGATGCGCGAGCTGCACGCGCGCAAGGACAGTGACGCGGAAGCCGATCTGGCCCTGGAGCAAGCGCTGGCTGCGGCGGAGCGCGGTGACAAAAAGGCAACCATATTGTTGCGAGATTTTCTGCGCCGATTCCCGGGGAATACGCGCACCGCGGAAGCGGAGCTGGCGCTGGCCGAACTCGCCTTTCACTCGGCGCCGCCGCGTCTGGACGAAGCTGAGAAAAACCTGGCAGCGGCGCGCGCGCGCCAACCCGCGCCGCCGGTCCTGGAACGCGCGGCTTATCTCGCCATCTGGATCGCGGATGCGCGTGGGGCAGAAAGCGAGGAAGTGATCGCGCGAGCGAATGATTTTCTACGCGATTTTCCCGAGTCTGTGCTGACGCCCGAAGTGCGGATGAAGCTGGCGGAGACACATTTTCGGCGGCAGGATTTCGCCAGCGCGCAAACGCAGTTCGAGACGCTGGCGAAGGAGAACGCGGCCTCGCCGTTTACGGAAAAAGCGTTGTTCTTCGCCGCGCAATCAGCCGCGGCTGGGATGGAAAGTCATTCCCTCGAGCGGGCTCTGGAGTTGCTCACGCAGGTGGTGAAACTGAATGGCGAACTGCGTTGGGCGGCGCGAAACGAGCAGGCGGCGATTGAGCGGCGACTGGGGAAACCTGAGGATGCGCAGGTGTTGTATGACGAAGTGCTGAAGGGGGATACGGGCGCGGCGGAGAAGCGCGAAGCGTTGTGCGGGAAGGCCGACGTTTCGTTTGAGCAGGCGCAGGCGGATGCGAGCAGCCTCGATCGCGCCATCGCGCTTTACGATCAACTGGTGACGGAGAGCGCTAACGAGCCGCAGTGGCAGAACCAGGCACTATTCAAGAAGGGGCTTTGCCTGGAAAAGAAAAACGATCGCGCCGGAGCGCTGATGACGTTTTATCGCGTTCTGGAATTCAATCCTTCGCCAGAGAAGCCGCCGGAGTTTTTCTGGTACTACAAGGCCGGTTTCAATGCGGCGCGGCTGCTCGAGGAGGAGGAAAAATGGGACTCGGCCGCTGTCATCTACGAGAAGCTGGTGGCGGCAAACGGCCCGCGCAGCGAAGAAGCAAAGACGCGGCTGAGCCAGTTGCGGCTCGAGCATTTCTTATGGCAGTGAGTGAGGGCACCGTGATTGGTGACTAGTGAATGGAGCTGACGATTCACAGCCATCACTGAATGTCCCGTGTCCGCGAATCGTATTGCGCGCAGCTCGCTCCGGCCGCATAATCCGTTCATGAACATACCGCCCAGGCTCTCGCGCCTGATTGGGTGGATCGCACGATGCGCCGCCGTGGCACTCTTTTCCGCGGCCTTTTGCGCATCGGCTGTGGCGGGCGATGCGGGTAAGAACGTCGTCGCCCTGACCAAAGCGCCGCCGGAGACGACCGCGCATGCGGTCCGGAAGAAGCAAATCTACGTCATCACTTCTGGCTCAGCGATTCCTCAACCGGTCGAACGCATCGCCACCCCTATCCCCACCACCGCGATCCCGATGACAGTCATCGCGAATCGGTTGGGCAACTGAACTAACTAGCCGCCGCCACGCGCAATCACGCGTTCGCGGCGCGGTCATTTCTTTCGCCACCGCATCAGCGCCCGCAATTTCCGACCGGTTTTCTCAATGGGATGTCGGCGCCCGGCCGTGAGGAGCGCGCGGTAGCGTTTTGCTCCGCCTTGCATTTCGGCGATGAACTGCCGCGCGAATTCTCCGCTGCGAATGTGAGCTAACGCGTCTGACATTTTGCGGGCGACGTGCTCGTCGATAATGGCGGGGCCGACGGTGAGATCGCCCCATTTTGCCGTATCAGAAATCAGATCGCGCATACCGGCGATGCCCGCGTCGTGGATAAGATCGACGATGAATTTCAGTTCGTGCAGGCATTCAAAATAGGCGAGCTCGGGCGCGTAGCCGGCGCGCACCAGCGTCTCGAAGCCGTGTCGAAT
>QHBL01000351.1 GCA_003244125.1 Chthoniobacterales bacterium | reverse complement strand
ATGTGCGAACGCAGCTCGCGCGTTTCGGGATCGATGATCTGAAACTCTTCTTCGATCCCGAGCGTGAATTGGCCTTCGTTCATCATCGGAGGAGTGTTTAGCCTGGTTTGATTTCGGCGGCGTGGGAATCACAGCTCTGTGACGCGTTTGATCGAGATCAAGCAGTCACGCGGGACATTCCCGTCCGGGTAGGCGCACGCGTCCCGCGTGCTGGTTTCGGCGTCTCGCCGAAACGATCTTAGCCGCGGTGCTGCTGTTCGTAATGACGACGCGTGGGGAAAGTCCGCGATGGCGAGACGCGTGCGCTACCCTGCGTCACCATCATCACTCCGCGTGTTGGCGTTGGATCAGTCCGGCGGCGGTGGCGGATGCCCGTCGTGCCGCCGCATCATCTGGCGATGGCGTTCTTCCATGCGTCTGAGACGCTCGCGCTGCTCGTCAGTGAGCAGCGGGGAAATGCGGGCATGCATTTCCTCGAAGATCGCGTGCACCTCGCGCGCGGTTTCCTCGCGTTTCGCTTCAAGGCTCGCGGTGGCGTGATCGACAATCGGCGCGATTTTATCAACCTGCTGCGGCGTGAGCTTCAGCTCATCGCGCAAATGTTGCTTCATGTGCTCTGCCATCGGACCTGGGCGCTGATGATGGAACAGCATGATCCCGAAATGGACGGCGCCGAAAAACCCGCTGGCGGCGCCGGCCAGAAACACGAGCGCGAAGGCGAGTATCAGTTTCCATCGCAGCGAGCTGTTCATTCGGTGAGATTGTTTTGAATGGCGGCATCGACAATGCCGTACTCGTTAGTCGTGTCGGCGCTTGCATCCGGGAGCGACGTTCCGTAAAGACCAGCGGCAGCGAGCGCCATGACGGCGAGCGCAATGGCACTGGCGCGTCGCGTGAAAAGCGCAATGACAGCGGAGCCATTCGGCGCGAGCGCGCGCACAGCCGCCAGCACACGAGTGTCGAAACCAAACGGCATCTCGGCTGCCGGCCCGTCAGCGCGAGCCGTCGCTCGCAGCAGCCGCTCCAGTATTCGCCGTGAATTTTTCACAGCAAACCTCCGATCTGCCGCCGCAGTTTTTGTCGGGCACGAAACGCCCGCACCTTCACCGTGGCCGCAGTCCATCCCGTCAGCTTTTGCACTTCAGCCACGCTTTTCTGTTGAAGATAAAGCATGTCGATGACGAGACGTTCCACCGGCTTGAGCATCGCCAGTAAGTTCTCGACCAGGTCGCGCGCGGCAAGAGCGCGGTCCGGCGGAACTTCATCACTACTGGCGGCGAGGTTTTCCAGCATGGCAGATTGCTCTTCGCTCAAATCAGCGTGGCGCAATTCCGGGCGCGCTTTCTCCGCCGCGAGCTGGTTGCGGCATTCGTTCACCGCGATACGCGAAACCCAGTGCGAAAAGGCCGCCTTGCCCGAGTACTGCGCGATGTTTCGAAACACTTTCACGAAAATCATCTGGCACAAATCCTCTTCCGCGACTCGCCGCGGCCGATGCGCTCGCGCAATTTTTGCCACCAAAGGGTAAAGCTCGGCCATGAGCTCGCGCGCGGCTCGCTCATCACCGTCACGCGCGCGATCGACCAGTGCGCGAGCGTGCTCATCGTCACCCATGTGAACAGGATGGTATCCACACCGAAGTAAATGACCGGAGAAAAGCGTTCATGGTTACATCAATCGCCGAAACGCTCTCACTCATCTGAACAGAGGCGCTGTAGGGGCGGCTGTTAGTCGCCCCGGGGAAGCTAACAGCTTCCCCTACAGCTTTCACCATTTCCGCTGGGCCGGCGGTTCGTTGTTCAGAAAAAATGTAACCGCTCGCGCGGTTCTCCGGTCATCCTCCCCAAAAGGCGCCATTATCAGCGCCGCAAAATTACCAACTATGAAACAACCATTAATGCTAATCGCCGCGCTCACTGTCGCGGGCTCGAGTTTCGCGCAACCTCCTCCGGGCGGGCCTCACGGCGGCTTCGGTCACGGCAATCCACTCGAAGAGATGAGTGAGTCGCTCAATCTGAGCGCAGACCAGAAAGCCAAAATTCAGCCGATGGTCGATCAGGCTCGTCCGCAATTAAAGACGATCCATGAGGAAGCGATGACCAAGGCGAAGGCGGTGGTCGACTCGTCGCTCGCTCAAATCCGCCCGCTGCTCACGGCCGAGCAGCAGACCAAGCTCGACGCGCAGATCAAGGCCCACGAGGACATGATCAACGCGATGAAAGAAATGCACGACGCGAAGAGCAAATAGCTTCGCGCGTTCGGAGCAGAGCGGAAGGCGGCGTTCGGGAAGGGGCGCCGCCTTCTTTTTTTTAGCGCGAGCGCTCAGCCGCTTTGATGTTGGAGCCGGAGCCGCGTCTCGCGTTGCCGCTTCCGAGACGTCGTTCCTGGCGCGTTCGCCCAGCGGTAATGCCGTCGGTTTGTGTCACTGAATCACCTGGGTTTTCCACTGCTTTGCGTTGTTTCTTTCGCATAACATCAATCTTTCGCGAGCCGAACGACCAATGCGTTTACTCGACGCCGTAGCGCTTTTCAACCCTCTTAAAGTCGAATCGCCTGTTACTCAAAACGCAGCGCTTTCACCGGATCGAGCCGCGCCGCGAAGTACGCCGGTATGAGCGCGGCCACCGAGCAGATGAGAAACGCGCTGATGCAAACCTTTGCCACGTCGAGCGGGATCACTTCGGCCGGGATCGACGAGAACTGGTAAACCTGCCGCGGGAAAATCTCGAAACCGAACGTGCTGGTGAGCCAGTGCGCAAATTCATTCCGATAGCGAATCAGCGTCATGCCGAGCCCAAGGCCAGCCACCGTCCCGAAAAGTCCGACCACCATTCCCTGCCCGAGAAACACCCACACGATCTGCGCAATGTTCGCGCCCAGCGCTTTCATGATCCCGATTTCGCGCCGCTTCTGCACCGTCACCGTAATCAGAGTGCTCATGATCCCGAAAGCCGCCACCACGATGATGAAGAAGAGCAGGAAAAACATGACCGTGCGCTCGAGCCGGATCGCTTCGAAAATCTGCCGGTTCATTTCCACCCAGGTCTCGGCGAATTGCGGCGGCGTGAGAAAATTCTCGATCTGCTCTTTCACTTGCGCAGCGCCGTATGGATCGGTCGTCTTGACCGTGATGCCGTGCAGCGCGTCACCGAGCCCGTAAAGTTCCTGGCCGACGAAGATCGGCACGAGCAGAAACTCGGAGTCGTGCACGTAATGGCCGGTCTCGAAAATCCCCGTCACGGTCAGGTCTTTCGGCAACACCAGCTCACGCAAATCCGCGACCGCTTTTCTCTCGTCCTCGCCCTTCGCGTTCTCGAGCTTCTTTAATCCATCGAGCACTTGCCCAAGATTGCCGGGCGAATAAACGGTGACGGTGTCGCCGACATGGACATTGAGCATCCGCGCCAGCTCAATTCCCATGACAGTGGTGTCGCCGCTCAAATCGAGCGTGCCTTCTTTCACAAACTTGCGCAGCGGGATGACCTTCTCCTCCTGTTCCGGATCAATGCCGCGAATCTTCGGCGCCAGTCGGCGATCCTCGTGCTGCACGATGACAGGTCCTTGCACGAACGGCGCCGTCGCCACCACCCCCGGGGTCGCCTGGATTTTCTGCGTCAGCTCACGCCAGTTATCGATCACGCTCTCGCTCGTGACCAAAATGTGCGCGTCGAAATCGATCACCTTCTGCCGCAGCTCGTGATCGAACCCGGTCATGACCGAGATTACCAGGATGAGCACAGTGACTCCCAGCATCACGCCGACGATGGAAATGAGCGTGATGATGGAAAGAAAAGTGCGCTTCGGTTTGAGATAACGCAGCGCGAGAAAAAGACTGAACGGCAGAGTCAAGGCGGAGAGCTACGATTGAAGCGCATGCGCTTGCAACTCTTCCAAGGTGACGAACTCCAAAGCGGAAGCATGCGTCGCTTCCAGATCGACCGGCGCTGCCACGCCGTGCTCCAGCGCATCTTTCCACCGCGTCACGCAAACGCACCACTTGTCGCCCGGCTCGAGTCCTGGGAAATCCCATTCCGGATGTGGCGTGACCAGATCATTGCCATCGAGCACCGAAAAATCGAGAAACTCCCGCGTCATCTGCGCGCACACCGTATGCAAGCCGACGTCACCCGGGCCCGTTCGGCAAAAACCGTCGCGATAAAATCCGGTTACCGGGTCGCGACAACAACATTGTAGCTCGGTCCCGAGAACATTGGTGGGCATGCGGGGAATGGTAACGCACCAGGAGCACTTGTCATTTCGAGCGAAGTCGAGACTCTGTAAGGGAAGCTATTAGCTTCCCCATGTGGAATTCGCCTCGCCGGGGAAGCTAACAGCTTCCCCTACAGAGTTGCCGCTACCGTGACTAGGACTGCCATCGCCTATTGGCTGTTGCCGCGCGAACCGGAGCGCGCATTCTTCGCGCGAGTGATTCACGAACTGGCCGCGCGCTTCGGGGCACCGGAATTCGAGCCGCATCTTACGCTCTTCGTCGCGCCGAATAAGTCGCCAGCGCCGGCTGAAATCCTTCACGCCATTGGGACAGTTCGGTTAAATCTGCGTGTCCTTGGCTTGCGCTGGTCGGTTCAGTTCACTAAAACGTTCTTTGCGCAGTTTGAATGCTCTAACGAGATCCAGGAATTAAGCGATGCGATTTGCGCGCTAACTTACGGTGAGCGCTCTGCCATTGATCCGCATCTCAGCCTTCTCTACAAACGCTTGCCGGAGCAGACGACACGCGAATTCGCTGCGTCCATCCAATTGCCCTTTAAAGAAGTGATTTTCGATTCGCTCTGCGCAATGCGCTGCGCCTCACCCACGCGCAACGCCGCTGATGTTCGTGCCTGGAAATTGATCGCGGCTCAAAATTCGAACACGCGATAAGGCTGCCCAGTCTTGCGCAAGAGCGGCGCGGAAACATTGTAAACGCGAACACCGGCGCTGGTCACACCTTCCGCTGTTCCGTTGTGCGCGTGGCCGTGAAAAACCGCCGCGGCGCGAAAACGATTGATCGGTTCTTCCAGGCGCGTCGAGCCGAGGAACGCGAAAATCTCCGGGTCTTCGCCCTGCACCGTTGCGCGAATCGGCGCGTAATGCAGCACCGCGATTTTCTGCTCCGTCTGCAATTTCGCCAGCGCCTGCTCCAAACGCACCGCATGATCGATCGCCTCCTGCACAAATTGCTTGATCAACGGCTCGCCCCACGCATTTAACATCCGCCGACCAAATCCGCCGCCGAATCCGCATACGCCCGCGAAGCCCACACCGTTGATCTCGTGCGTTGCGCCTTCGAGCATCACCACCCCCGCCTGGTCGAGCACTTTTCCGATCAATTCCGCTTCGCCCGATTCGAAATCGTGGTTGCCTAAAACCGCGACGGCCGGAATCCGCAGCGATGCATGCAAGTCAGCGACGAGCTGTTCCGCCTCCTCCGCGAGTCCGTAATCGGTCAGGTCACCGCAAAGCAGGAGCACGTCGGCACTGCGCGAAATCTCGGCGAACGTTTCCTGCATCGAGCCGCGCGAATGCTTCCCATAATGGATATCTGCCGTCGCCGCCAGGCGAAGTTTGCTCATCGCTTACGAAACGAACGTGCGCGATACAGCGGACGCTTCGGCCAACCGGCGCAGCCATTCTGTCATTCCGAGCGAGGCGAAGCGGAGCCGAGGAATCTCTAACTCTTTCTCCCGACCGTCGATGATTAGAGATGTCTCGACTTCGC
>QHBL01000179.1 GCA_003244125.1 Chthoniobacterales bacterium | reverse complement strand
GCGAAGCCGAGGAATCTCTAGCTATCCAACGACAAAGCTAGAGATGTCTCGACTTCGCTCGACATGACAGGAAGCACTTTGCTGACGGTTGCTGTCCTCACTCTACTCGTCATGGGCGAGGCCGACGCGCAATTCACAGCCGGCCTTCTCGCCAATGAAAGCTACTGGAGCGATGGCAAAGCGGAGTTCAACATTTACGACGCGCAACTGGTGCGCGGAGGTCAGCCGCGGCATTGCGAAGTGCTGCACATTCTCCTTCGAGAGCGCGTCGATCCGAACACGATGGGGCGAGTGGATGACCCGAAAGGCAGCGATGCGGTCGCGGCGGTGCGGATGCAGCAGATGTGGAATATTCCGCTGGGCTTATTTATTGAACAGGGATCGCTCACCGCTTGGTGGCGCGTGAATCCCGTCGCGCTCGCGCAGCTGAGCTTCGCCGGCACCGACAGCTTCGGAAATGCATCGCACTGGCTCGATGTGAAAAGCGGCAATCTTCTTTCGCAGAGTTATCGCAGCGGCGCATCCACGCTGCCGATCTCCGCGCCATCGGACGGCATCTTCATCGACGAGCTGCCGCTTCGTGTCCGCACCATCGATTTCATGAAGGCGCCGCCGGAGTTCCAGATTCAGCTCGGGCCATCGATCGTCACCGCTACGAAGCTAACGACGGTTCAATTCACACCCGCCAGGGTTTCGTGGAAAGCGGTGGAGAAAACGATCGAGGTGACGGTGCAACAGGAGAACAACATCAACCGCTTCATCCTGGATCGCGCGTTCCCGTTTCTGCTGCGCGAGTGGAGCATGCCTGACGGATCGAAGTTAAAACTGAAACGCGATTTGAAAGCTGATTACTGGAACTACAGCCAGAACGGCGATCGCGAACGGGCGTTGAAGAATCCGATGTTACAGCATCCGGATTAGCTCGAAAAATCCGGTCACTCGGAATGACTGGTTGGCGTGCTCGTGCTCGTTTATGCTTTTGACATGAGCAGGAAAACTGGCCTGACGTTACTCGGGCGAAATGTGGCGCGACTTCCTGCTTCGCCGGCTGAGGCGACGCTCGAGACATTTCCAAATCCTGCTCGCCGCGATTACCACATCCACTTTGAAACGGCGGACTTCACTTCGCTCTGTCCCGTCACCGGCCAGGCTGATTTTGCGCGGATCGAAATTGAATACGTGCCGGACAAGCTCTGCGTCGAATCGAAGTCGCTGAAGTTTTATCTCGCTTCCTATCGCAATGAACGCGCCTTCAACGAAGCGGTGACGAACCGCATTCTGAATGATTTCGTGCGCGCGTGCTCGCCACGAGAGGCAACAGTGACGGCGGCGTTTTCGGCGCGCGGCGGCATAGCGCTGACGGTGCGCGCGCGCTTCCCCGATGGCGCGGGAGCGGAGCGCAACGGCGAGTCGAGCAATGCAGCGCGCCATCGTTCTGCTTAGCGGCGGCCTCGATTCGGCCACGACGCTCGCGCTCGCGCGGCAGCAAGCTTACGCCGTTCACGCGCTCTCCTTCGAATATGGCCAGCGGCATGGCGTTGAAATCGCGGCGGCGAAGAAAATCGCGCAGCAGCTTGGGGCGATCGAACACCGCATCCTGAAAATCGATCTGCGCAGCTTCGGCGGTTCAGCGCTGACGGATACAATCGCGGTGCCGAAGAACCGCAGCGCCGGCGAGATCGAGCGCGAGATCGCCATCACTTACGTGCCGGCGCGCAACACTATTTTCCTGAGCTACGCGCTGGCGTGGGCGGAGGTGACCGGCGCGCGTGACATTTTCATCGGGGTCAATGCGATTGATTACAGCGGTTATCCGGATTGCCGGCCGGAGTTCATCGCGCAATTCGAGCGGCTGGCGAACGTGGCGACGAAAGCAGGCGTGTCGTGCGATCGGATTCGGATTCATGCGCCGCTCATCGAGATGACGAAGGCGCAAATCATCGGGAAAGGTGCGGAGCTTGGGGTGGATTTTTCGCTGACGCATAGTTGCTACGATCCCGCTGCGAACGGCGACGCCTGCGGTGAATGCGATTCCTGTTTGTTGCGAAAGAAAGGTTTTGCCGACGCGGGCGCCTGTGATCCGACGCGCTACGCAGATCAGTTATCCTGACCGTAGCGTAGCGAAGTGAAGGATCCTGTGGACGCCAGCGGAAGGGTTCGCGACGGGATCCCAGTCGCGACCCCGTCGGGCAGCAAACGCACCGAGATACGTGGCGATGGTAAGACGCGCGATTTCATTTACAGCGGCGTCTTTGTTCAATCGGTGCAGGATTTCAACGGCGTCGCGGCGATCCAGGGATACGATACAAAGGGATTTCTCAACTCATTCAAAGGACCGCAGGGGCAACCAAACTGACCTGACGCGCGACGCGACTATCGGGAACATTTTAACCATGACGTTCCCTGCCACGCCGAACGATACGCCCGTGGGCATACCGCGCGGCACTGTCACTTACACGTGGGGACCGTCCACTTGTCCGGATCCCAATAACAAAGACGCACACTATCTCTATAGCGCCACCGACGAAGGTAATCACACCACAGTTTACCTGCGCGATACCAACAAGCGGGTCACGCAGATCAACTACCCCGATGGCGGCGTGGAGAAATTCACGTACGACGCGACCTTGGGCACAGTCGCCACTCACCAGGTTAAAGCGGGCGGGACAGAAACGTACTCCTACTACCAGACGGCAAACGGCGATCCCCCGTATGAGAACGGGTTGGTGAAAGAATACCGTGACGCATACCACACGACCGGCAACGCCAACCTGCGCTATCAGTACGACACCTCCAGCCGCATCAACGCGGTGACTGATGCCCTCGGCACGTCCTTGGGCGACATCAATCACACGACCAGCTATGCATTCAACGCCCGCAGACAATTGACGACGAAAACGCTGCCGGTCGATCTTGTGGATGGGACGCAACACAGGGTCGTGAACGGACGCTGTCACCAAGTACACCTACTACAACTCGGGACTGCTCCAGGCGATGCAGGATCCACGTCTCGTCGCCACCAGCAGCACCTATTCCTACGCTTACCAGTACGACCAGATGGGCCGCAAGACGCAGCTCACTTATCCTCCCGATTCGGGCGGCGTTCAACGTACCGAAACCTGGACATACGACAATGTTGGGAACGGCCTACTTTCGCAATGTAAGAACAGGAAAAGCAACATCCAGACTCTCACCTACGATAGCTTCAACCGCTTGCACATTGCCCATTGGAACGACAGCGGCGTGACTCCCGACATCCAGTATGATTACAACGCTAGGTCGAGCTGGCAAACTGTTTATAGTAACGGACACGTTTCCCGTGATTACTACGCAGATGGCCTGCTTGCGTCTGAAACCGTGGTGCCTGCCGACACTGTTGTGCGAGGCATCTCCTACACTTACGACAGTGATGGACGTCGCTCCAATCTAACTTACCCGCCAGCGCCTATTCGTTTGACTACACATACACCGGGCGTGGTCAGCTCGATCTGCTCAAATCAGGTGCAACGACGGTTGCCAACTATGACTACGACCTGAACGGAAATGTCACGAAACGCACTCTGAACAACTCGACCTCCAGCACGTATGGCTACGACTGGATGAACCGCGCCACGAGCATCAGCCACGCGCTCGTGGGAACGACGCGAACGCTAGCTTACGACTATGACACTGTCGGTAATCGGAAGTGGGTGAAACGGGACGGTAACGTCGGGGACGCCTACGGCTATGAGCTCGCGGATCAATCAACCGCTGTGATGCTCAATATCGCGAATCCGGATACCGCAGGTGCTGGCTCACCAACCATCGCGTACGATGCAATTGGGAACCGCACCTCGTTTGGTGCGTATGGAACAACGGACACTTACACAACCAACAATCTGAAACCAGTATAGCGCCCGCAACTCGAGTCAGATCACATACGATGCCAACGGCAATATGACGACCGGGCCAGATGGGCCTGTTTACACTTACGACTCTTTCAACCGGATGTTGACAGCGAAGAACGGCACCGGGCCGCTCAACACGTTTACCTGTGACGGTATGAACCGGCAGCTAAGCCGCAAGGTTGGTTCCGCGGCGGTTTACTACGGCTGGGATTTAGTGGGAGAGTACGCCAGCGGCAGCTCCACCGCGTTCTATGCGTACCTATACGGGGCGACCGGACTGGTCAAAAATGTAAAGACAAACAATTACTACTATCAGGACGCGAACGGCAGCACGACACACCTTGCTAACAGCACAGGCGCGCTAAAAGAATCCTACCGCTACGATTTGCATGGGCAGCCGATCTTCTTCAACGCAGGCGGCACACAAATTACTGGCACTGCATTCGGAGTGCGCCATCTCTTTACCGGCCAGCAATGGTACAGCGAAATCGCGCTTTACGACCTCCGTAACCGCTACTACTCGCCAGACATTGGTCGATTTCTGCAGGCTGATCCCATAGGGTTTCGTGGAGATCCGACCAATATTTACCGGTATCGGTAGAGAGTGGCGATGGCCAGGCTGGCGCGCATTGAGTACGAGGGAGCGATTTATCATGTGCTGAGCCGAGGCGATCGGCGGGAGGACATCTTCTGGGACGACGTGGACCGGAGCCGATTCCTAGAGTTATTGGAGCGCGCGTGCGACAAGACCGCCTGGCAAGTGCACGCCTATTGTCTGATGAGTAATCATTTTCATCTGGTCATCGAGACACCGCGGGCCAATCTGGTTGCTGGCATGAAATGGTTTCTGGGCACCTATACCATGGCTTTTAATCGACGGCATCGTCTGAGCGGGCACTTGTTTGCCGGACGTTACAAATCGCTGCTGGTGGACGAGAGCAATCCCCTCTATCTGCGGGCGGTGTGCGATTACGTGCACTTGAACCCGGCACGCGCCGGCATCCTTGAGAGCAAGGAGCGGCTGGAAAGCTGGAGTAGTTACCCGAGCTACCTTGGCAAACCAAAAGCGCGCGCTGCCTGCCTGCGGTGCGATCGCTTGCTGGGCGAGCATGGCTTGGGGGGAGGAAACTCGGCGGACGCGGCTGGAGTTGAGCCGGCGAGTGGAGGCGTTGCGACTGGAGAAGGAGGGAGCAAGCGAGAAGGAAATCCGCAATGGATGGCTCTACGGAAAGGATGCTTTCATTGCGCGGCTGCTTGATCGTTTTGAGACGCCGGCGAAAGCGAAGGATTGGGCAAAGCAGAGAATGGAAACCGAAGAGGAAGTGGCGCAGAGGATCGTGCGCGCGGGCATGAGGGAGCTGGGCTGGAGCGAGAGTGACCTACAACACCGGCG
>QHBL01000255.1 GCA_003244125.1 Chthoniobacterales bacterium | reverse complement strand
ATTTGCGAGCGGCAGAAGCTGGAAAAACAAGTGCTGGAAACGCGCGATGACGAGCAACGGCGTTTCAGCCACGATCTGCACGATGGGCTCGGTCAATATCTCACCGGCATCCTCTTCCGCGTGCTGGCGCTCGAGCGCGACCTCGCCGCTGATGGCTCACCGCGCGCGGAGAGCGCATCGCAAATCGCCGAACTGGTGAACGAAACCATCGCCCAGGCGCACGATCTCGCGCTCGGGATCGATCCGGTGCCGTTGCGCACGAATGGGCTCAAGTGCGCGCTGGATGATCTGGTGAAAAGGCTTTGCCGTTCGCGCTCGATCGAATGCGAGTTCGAGTGCGACGCGCGGGTTGAGTGCGGCGACAAAGCCGCGGCTACACATTTGTATCGCATCGCGCAGGAAGCGATCACGAATGCGATGAAACACAGTGGCGCAACGAGAATCGCGGTGCGTCTGCGGAAAGATGCAGGCGGCGCATCACTGGCGGTGCAGGACAACGGGAGCGGCTTTGCTGTCGATGACGCGGGCTGCGCAGGCCGCGGTTTGACCATTATGAAACATCGCGCGGGGTTGATCGGCGCGGTGCTGGAGGTGCAATCAGAAGATGCAGGCGGCACGCTGATCCAATGCCGTTTTGCGCTGCCGCAAACGACAGTCGCAGCATGAAGAAGCGCGCGAAGGTTTTGCTCGTGGACGATCACGCGGTGGTGCGCGGCGGCTTGGCGCAGCTGATCAGCGGCGAACCTGACCTCGCCGTCTGCGGCGAAGCGCCGAGCGCGGAAGCGGCCGTTCAGCTTGCGGAAAAAGTGAAGCCAGATCTTGCCATCGTGGACATCACGCTTGGTGGCGTGAACGGAATCGAGCTAATCAAGAACCTGAAAGCGATCCAGCCGAACCTGCAGATTCTGGTGCTCTCGATGCATGACGAGTCGCATTACGCCGAGCGCGCGCTGCGGGCGGGCGCGCACGGTTACGTGATGAAACGCGAAGCGCGCGATCAGATCATGCAAGCGATCCGTACCGTGCTCGCGGGCGAAGTTTACGTCAGCGGCAAAATTCATCGCACGATTCTGCATCAGTATTTGCACGGCGGCGGCAAAGACAAATCGCCCATCGCGCGGCTAAGCGATCGCGAACTCGAGGTGCTCAATCTTCTCGGCGAAGGGTTGAGCTCGAAAGACATCGCCGAGCGGCTGCACCTGAGCCCGAAAACGGTGGACAGCCATCGCACGCATCTGAAAGAGAAGCTCGAGCTCGCCGGCGCACCGGAGCTGATTCGTTTCGCTTTCGAATGGGTCAGCTCGCAGGAAATCCTGTAGTCAATCGACCTGCTCTTCCGCGCGTTCGCCGCGCTCAACGATATCGCCCGAGCTGAAGAGGACGCGTTTCATAATCTCGCGCCATTCCGTTTTGCGGCGGAGAAGGAACTCAAGGTCCATGGCGAAATGCTTGAACTCTTCCTTCTGCGCGTTGTGCATGATCGCTTTGGCTTCGCTGTCCTTTTCCACAGCCATGCGCTGCTCGTACCAATCGATCGCCTGCGCTTCTTCGATGACCGAAAGGATCATGCGGGCGAAGGTGCGCGTTTCGTGCGGCAGTTCGTCCGGAGGTTCGTGGTATTGATCAAATCCCATAAACTATATTTATTGTTAGCTCGTTATTGCCAGCCGCGCGTCAGGTAATCACCGAGCGCGAGCACAAGTAAAATACCGAGCCAGAAGATCCCCGCGCCGGCGAAAACCCACATCAGCGGTTTGCTATAACGCAGGTGCATGAAGAAAAGCGCGATGAGTGCGCCTTTGCCGAGCGAGATCAGCATGGCGACGACGGTGTTGAATGGGCCAAGATTCAGATAGGCTGCGAAAATGGTGAGCGCGAGAAAACCGAGTAAGGCGGCGCCGGTGATCAGGTAAGTTCGTGCTGTCGGAGCGTTTGAGTTCATCGGTGGCGATTGACCAGGTAAATCAGCGGGAAAAGAAATACCCAGACAATATCGACGAAGTGCCAGTAGAGGCCGAGCAGATCGACCGGCGTATCGTGACTGCGAAAGGCGTCCGCGAACCACGCGCGCAGAGCGAAGACGCCGATCAGGATTACGCCGATGGTGACATGCAGCGCGTGCACGCCCGTCATGAGCCAGTAAAGATAAAAGAACATCTCCGCATGCCGCGGATCACTCGCCTCGATGTGAAAACTGCGGCCGGGCAGGAGATGCTCGGAAATTTCCTTCGCGTACTCGCAACCTTTGATAACGAGGAAGAGGGCGCCGAGCGCAGCTGTGATCGAGAGGAGCAGCGTGAGCAATGCCCGCCGATTCTCACGCGCCGCGCGCACCGCGAACGCCATCACCGTGCTGCTGATCAAGAGCACTGCCGTATTCATCGCGCCGAACGCGATCAGCGTGTGCCGACTCGCTTCGGCAAAGGCGTGTGGATAATAAATCCGGTAAGCTGTGTATCCGAGAAACATTCCGCCGAAGAACAACACCTCGGTCGCGAGAAAGAGCCACATGCCGGTTGTAGCGGCGTCGCGCTGTTGCTGCGCGTCATCGAACTGATGCTCGAGATGTGGTGCGGCGGCGGTCGCGTTCATTGCTCAGACTCGCGATGGCGCGCCTCTGGGTAGCGCACGCGTCTCGCGTGCTGGCGACTGCGTCCCGCAGTCGCGAACTTTTCACACAGCATGCTTTTGTCGGTTTGCCGTGGCGGAAAGGAAGTCCGTTGCGGCGGGACGCCGCAACCAGCACGCGAGACGCGTGCGCTACCCAAACGCTTACGCATTCGCCGCCTCCAATTCCGCTTCCGCAGCGCGCGGGTCATAATCATACGGCGCATCGGTGACGATTGGTGTCGTTGCGAAATTATCTATCGGGGGTGGTGACGAAGTCGTCCATTCCAAACCAGTCGCGCGCCAGGGATTTGGGCCGGCGACTTTGCCGTATTTCCACGACCAGAGCAGATATGCGAGCGGCAATAAATAACCAAGGGCGAGAATGGACGCGCCGGCGGTGGACATAACGTTGAGCACCTGAAATTCCGGCGCGTAAACATGATAGCGCCGCGGCATTCCCAGATACCCGAGAATGAACTGCGGGAAAAACGTCAGATTAAATCCAGCGAAAATGGTGAGCGCGGAAAATTTCGCGAGCCCTTCCGGGTACATGCGCCCGCTGATTTTGGGCCACCAAAAATGCAGGCCGCCAAGATACGCCAGCACCATTCCGCCGACCATGATGTAATGGAAATGGGCGATGATGAAGTAGGTGTCGTGCACATGGACATCGACCGCGAGCG
>QHBL01000236.1 GCA_003244125.1 Chthoniobacterales bacterium | reverse complement strand
CGGTTTTCTCGCGCGGCTCGCGCTCCGATTTGTCGATGGCCTGAAGCACTTCTTCCCAGCGCTCTTCTGGCACCCGTTCGCTTTTCAATAACGGCGTCCAGAATTCGCGATCAGAAATCCGGATGACAAAATCGTTTGCGCTGAAACCGAAGGCGCGCACGACATCGATCGCGAGCGCGATCAGCTCGGCGTCGGCTTCAGCCGAAGCTTCGCCGATGATGTCGCAATTCAGCTGAAAGTGCTCGCGCAAACGTCCGCGCTGCGGCCGCTCGTAACGGAAGACCTGCGGAATGGAAAACCACTTCAGCGGCTTGCGGAAATCGCGCTGATGCGCGGCGACAATGCGAGCGAGCGTCGGCGTCATCTCGGGACGAAGCGCGACGGCGCGTCCACCTTTATCGATGAAGTCGTAAAGTTGCCGCACGATCTCATCGCCCGATTTCTTTTTGTAGAGATCGAGCTCCTCGAGCAGCGGGCCATCGAACTCGACGAAACCGTACCGCCGCGCGACTTCGCGCCATTTTGAAAAAATGTAGTTCCGCTCCGCGCAGGCCGCAGGCAGGAAATCACGAAAGCCGGTAAGGGGCATACATCTAGCTGTGAATAAGGTCTGGGCTGCGCGAGTCGAAGCCCATCACGACGGAGAGCATCCGTTTAACCAAGGCAAAGAACAAACATGAAACAAAACAGCTTAATGAAAATGCTGGCGGTGGGAGCTGCTGGCGCGCTCACTCTGGGCACGGCTTTCGCCCAGGAGAGCTCAACCACCACAACTAGCAGTGACGCCACCGGCGCAAGCACCACCACGACCTCCACCATGAGTGGCACGGGCATGGTTACCGCTTACACGCCGGGATCGGACTACATCAGCTTCCGCTCCGAAACGAGCGCGGCGCCGATGAAGTATTATTACTCGAAAAAGACCGTGCTGGTGGATCCTAATGGACGTACGGTCGAATGGTCGGCGCTCAAACCCGACATGCCGGTCACTTACACCTATGTCAAAGAAGGTGATCGCATGCTCGTAACGAAAGTCACCCTGGCGAAACCAGTGGTCACGGAGAAGGAGAGCACGACGACTACCACGACGACGCATCCGTAAAAGGTTGTTGTCCTCAGAAGACAGATTTGCGCCCGCCGGGTTTCCGGCGGGCGTTTCTTTTGGCACCAATCGCGCAGCTCAGCGGACGTTGTAGCTGCGTTATCCTCAGCGGCAGACGGGATGGCGCGCTGATCCAACGTCTCTACCGCCGAGAAACAAGGGCAGCTACAAGGCACATGCCCGCCCATTCCCATTCGCTTTGATGAGGGCGGCCGCGCGGGGAATCGAGTTATTCTTGCTTCGGCGCGAGCTCTGCGTCGGTGAAGTCGGCGCGCGCGTCGAAGTAGAGCAGGACAAATGCGATTCCAAGAAGAGGACGGATCAAGGCGTGAAGAAGACTGGCCACGACGGCGCTCGCGATCAGCATCGGGTCTGGTTTTGTCGCGGCGTTGAGCGTTTGCAAAACGCCGAGCATCTGTTCGGGAGAAGAGACGTTCTGCAATTTCGAGAGCACGAATGGAATCTCGGCGCCGGAGCTGAGCCCGAGGACGAGGAGCAGCCAGACGGAGGCGAGGAGCGCACCGCGCCAGAGTGGGCGATCGAGCTTGCGAGGGCGACGCTGGCTGCGGGCCAGCGTTTTGCTTTCGCGGAGGGCGGCGGCGCCATCGAGATTGGAGACGACGGCGGATTGTTGCCAGAAGAGGAAATTGACAAACAAACGGGCGACCATGACCACCTGGAGCGCGAGGAGCAGAAGCGCGAGCAGAACGCCCAAGAGACTCGGACCGGCGCTAACGAGGCTCAGGATCGCAAGCACCGGAATCACCGTCCAAAAAAAGTAGCTGCCGTAAACGAGGAGGCCGATGCGCACGAAACGGGGGAAGAAATTGGCGGCGCGCCGGAGGAGTTCGCCCAGGTGAACGACGCGACCTTCGAGCACGTCGAGGGACGCTATCTGAATGCCGGCGAGAAAAATCGGCCAATTCACAATGAGAAGCACCGCTGCAATAAGCGCGACGATGTTAGCCGCAGTGAGTCCGCTGGAGTCCGAGCGGCGCGGGAAGATTCCGTAAGCGGGTGAGGTGAGCTCGAAGGCGAACGTTGGGATAGCGGTCAGCAGCGTGACGCAGAAGAACGGCAGAAAAGCGGAGCGGTAAATCCCAAAGCTATCGCGAACGAGCTGGCCAAGGCCGCGGCGATGGGCGAGCGAGTGACGGTTGGCCGGCGGCAGCGGTGGCGGGCTGAATAAACCGGGAATGCTGGCGGCGGTCGTCCAGGCGCTCTCGGAATCGGGCCGGACCTCGTTAGAAGCGAGAAGGCGGCCTTCTCCTTTCCATTCCGCGAGCGTGTCGAAATCGACCGGGCCGTATTCCTTTCCTTCAACGCGCACGAACCAGCTGTCGCCCATGCGCTGATGTAACGTCATCCCAAGCGAAGTCGAGAGACGGCTCAGTCACCCCGAGCGATGCGCTTGCTCTGAAGAGGCACGACAGAATAAGTTTGGCGGCGCATGAGACTGCTGCTGATCGATGGTCACTATTATGTTTACCGTTCGTTCTTCGCGATCCAGGGGTTGAGCAACTCACGCGGCGAGCCGACGAATGCGATCTTCGGTTTCACCAAAACCGTGCGCCTGATGATGAAGCACCTCCAGCCGCAGCTGGGCGCGATCTTCTGGGACGAAGGTTTGCCGCAGAAGCGCGTCGAGTTGCAGCCGGCTTATAAAGAGACGCGCAAAGAAATGCCGTCGCCGATGATCCCGCAGCTCGATTTCATCCGCAACACGCTCACGCCGCTGCTCGGGTTCACCAACATCGCGCTCCCAGACACGGAGGCCGATGACTTGATGGGCTGCTATTCCATCGCTGCCTGCAAGCAGAATGTCGAGGTCGTCCTCGCCACCAACGACAAGGATTTGTATCAGCTCGTCGGCCCCTGCGTGAAAGTTTACTCCACGGCCAAGGCTGATCTGGCGTCGCCGAAAGACGCGTTCGCGCTCCTGGGCGAAGAGGAAGTGACGAAGAAATGGGAGGTGCCGCCGAAGCTCATCGGCGATGTGCTCGCGATCGCCGGGGACACGGTGGATAACATTCCGGGCGTGGGCATTGGCCGGAAAGTCGCCGCCACAATGGTGCGCGAGCACGGCGGGCTCGATGCGCTTTTGGGTAACATNNGCGGTGAAAAATCTGAAGACGCGCGAGAAATTGCGGAACGGCCAGGAGCAGATTTCGCAGAATCGGAAAATGGTGCAGCTGGATTGCGAGACCGAGTTGCCGTTCGCGATCGATGATTTGCGGATTCGACCGGATTATCCGCGGCTCGTGGAAGCGCTGGAGAAGTGCGAATTCAAGTCATTGCTCCAGGAAGTGCGGGAGGAAGCCAGCCGGCAGACAAGACACGCGCAGGGTAAGCTGGATCTGTGAGCGATTATTTTCAGTAAAAGCTCAGAATTTTCTGAACGGCCAGGCAGCTCTGCTTGTCGAATAGGTCAGGTTAAGGCGATTCGGGTAGC
>QHBL01000075.1 GCA_003244125.1 Chthoniobacterales bacterium | reverse complement strand
CGGCGGAATCGCCCTCGACGATGTAGAGCTCGGTGAGATCGGGATCGCGCTCCGAGCAGTCGGCTAATTTGCCGGGCAAGCCGCCGCCGGTAAGCGCGCCTTTGCGGATCGTCTCGCGCGCTTTGCGGGCGGCTTCGCGCGCGCGCGCGGGCGCGAGCGCGGGCTCGAAAATCTTCTTCGCAATGGGCGGGTTCTGATCGAAGAACGTCATCAACCCTTCGTAAACGACCGAGTTGACGATGCCATCGATCTCGGTGTTGACGAGTTTGACCTTGGTCTGCGACTCGAAGCGCGGGTTCGGCAACTTAATGCTGAGCACGCAGGTCAAACCTTCGCGCGCATCGTCGCCGGAAATGGCGGGATCTTTATCTTTCGTTAGGCCATTGGTCTTCGCGTATTGATTAACTGCTTTGGTCAACGCGCTGCGGAAACCCGTCAGATGCGTGCCGCCGTCCGGATTTGGAATCGAGTTCGCGAAACAAAGAATCTGATCGTTGTAGCTGTCGTTGTACTGGAGAACGCAATCGACGAAAGTTTCGTCGCGCTGCCGCGAGATCACGATGGGCTTGGGATGAACAACCGTCTTGTTCTCGCCAAGCTGGCGCACGAATTCTTCGATGCCCTGCTTGTAGAAAAACGGTTCCTTTTTCGGAGACGCGCCGCGCTCATCCGCCAACACGATCTCAAGTCCCGGATTCAAAAACGCCAGTTCACGCAACCGCGTGCCCAGCCGCTCGAACTTGAACTCGGTCGAGAGGGTGAAAATCGTCGGGTCCGGTAAAAACGTGATCAGCGTGCCGGTATGTTTCCTGGCTTTGACTTCGCCGATGATGCTGAGCTTTTGCGTGGTTTTGCCGCGCTCGAAGCCCATATGATAAACCTTGCCCTCGCGCGTGACTTCCACCTTGAACCAGTCGCTCAGCGCGTTGACGCATTTCGCGCCGACGCCATGCAAGCCGCCGGAATATTTGTAAGCGCCCTGCCCAAACTTGCCGCCGGCATGCAGATTGGTCAGCACCAGCTCGACTGCCGGCATTTTCCATTTCGGATGAATATCGACCGGAATACCGCGCCCGTTGTCGCGCACCGAAACCGAGCCATCGACGTGAATGCTCACTTCGATCCTGGTGCAAAAGCCGGCCAGATGTTCATCGATGGAATTGTCCAACACCTCGAAGACGCAGTGATGCAGACCGCGCTCGCCGGTATCGCCGATGTACATGTCCGGCCGCTTGCGCACTCCTTCCAAGCCCTCCAGCTTGTCGATCTGCGCCGCGCCGTATTTTTGCGTCATCTCAATGCCCGTGGCGCGCTCCGCCGCAACGGATTGCACGGGCAAATCGTCATCAGTCTTCGGCATGGAAGATGGTCGCGCGACCACGGGCCGAAATGTAGGTGGGAAGCGGGTGGGCGACAACTATTATCTCGGATTATTTCAAAGCTGTTTTCCGCAACAGGCTGCGGTTTGTCTCGTCCGGCTCCTCAGTATGTTGTGCAAGGCGGCGGCCCGGAGCG
Organism: Chthoniobacterales bacterium; assembly: GCA_003244125.1. The sequence goes on along the minus strand of QHBL01000075.1, from coordinate 2,876 downwards.
AACGAATTTTCGCGCTCTTGACTCCGCCTCTGCCGAACCGGAAAGTGCCTTTCTAAATGCGCCTTCAAACGCTCTGGGAAGCTCGCTGGATTTTTGCGATTTTGCTCGTCCTCGTTGTCGCCACCGCGTTCGTCTCGCCCTGGCTTTCACTGCTCTTTGTCGCGCTGTTTCTCTACGCCATCGCCTTCTTTCGTGATCCCAATCGCGTTGATCCGGCTGATGCCGACGCTGTCGTCGCCGCAGCCGACGGAGTGGTCGCGGACATTCGCGAAGTGGATGAACCGGAAGTCTTGAAATCGCCCACGCGGCGCGTCGGCATTTTCCTTTCCGTTTTCGATGTGCACACAAATCGCGCGCCGATCAGCGGCCACATCACGTTTCGTCAGCACAAGCGCGGCTTGTGTTTGGATGCGCGCCGCACTGATTGTTCCGAGAAAAATGAATCGATGACCTGGGCATTTCAGAATCCGCAGGCGATCATCGTCGTTCGCCAACTCACGGGCGCCATCGCGCGACGGATCGTCGGCTGGTCAGGAGTGGGCGATGAACTCCAGCGCGGCGAACGCTTCGGCATGATTCGCTTCGGTTCCCGCACCGAAGTTTATCTGCCGCTCGATGCTGAGGTGTTGGTGAAAGTAGGCGACCGCGTCAAAGGCGGCGCCACGATTATCGCCCGCCTGTAGGAAGACAACCGTCCCGGCTGTCACGGCAGACAGGCGTCCTCGCCTGTCGAGGAGCAACACAACAGCCGCGACCGCAGCTTGCCTGGCGAGGCGAAGACACCTGTCTTCCGCCGCTTTGCTGTTGTGCTAACAATGCGATTAGATTCCGAGCGGCTCGCTGCTCTTATGAACGACCACCCCAAAATCTATCTCCTGCCCAACCTCATGACGGCGGGCAATCTCTTCTGCGGCTTCGCGGCCACGCTCAAGATTGTGCAAGGCGCGCTCCTCCAATGGTCCGATCCCGACGCCGCCACCGCGCTCTTTCACACCGCGGTTTGGTTCATTCTCGGCGCTTGCATTTTCGATGTGCTCGATGGCCGGCTCGCGCGACTCGGTGGCCAGGACAGCGAATTCGGTCGCGAGTTCGATTCGCTTGCCGACATCGTCTCCTTCGGCGTCGCGCCCGCGCTCATGGTCTACCGCATCGTGCTTATCGATTTTCCGCGCGCCGGCTGGCTCGTCGCATTCGTTTACCTCGTCTGCGGCGCTCTGCGTCTTGCTCGTTTCAACGCCGTCGCTGCTTCCGGTAATTCCTCAACCGGCAAAGAGTTCACCGGTTTTCCCATTCCGGCCGCGGCTGGGCTCATTGCTTCCATCACGCTCTTCATGCTCTGGTGGCTGGGCGAGCGTGATCATCTCATCGGCCGATGGAAATGGGTGCTGCCGCCGCTCATGTTATTTCTTTCGGTCATGATGTTCAGCCGGCTTAGTTATCCGAGCTTTAAAGCGATCACCTGGCGCACCACTCGCTCGCTCCCCCGTTTCGCCATCATCAGCGTCATTCTGCTCTGCACCGTGCTGTACTACGAATGGATGCCGGCGGTTCTATTCCTCAGTTATCTGCTCTACGGCTTTATGCGTCCGTGGGTGTCGAAGCGTTGGCGGCGCGAGATCGAGGAACAAATCGGCGAGGAGGATGATTTGGTGAACAGTGAACAGTGATCCGCAGCCATCAGCAAACCCTTCACTGATCACTGTTCACCGATCACCCCCCTGCCCTGATTCCAACGCCGCCAACACCTCCGGATCGCGCACATCCGCCCACGCGCCTTCCAGCTCCAGCGCCTGCACGCGTTTAGTCGATTGCGCAAGAACGCGAATCGCATCGGTCAGCTCGAACTCACCGCGGGCTGAGCGTTCCAGCTTCGCCGTGTATTCGAAAATTGTCGGGCGAAACGTGTAAACACCCGCATTGTACCAGCGACTCGTGGCCTCACCCGCTTGCGGTTTTTCGCGAACGTTAGTCACCATCCTTGCTTCATCGACAAACACCGCCCCGCCTTTGCTGCAATCTTCATCGGCCTTAACTGTCACGATTGCCTCCACTTCATCGGGCAAGCTAACGAGTCGGGAGTAGTTCGCGGCGTTGACCAGGATATCGCCGTAGTGCAATACAAATGGCTCGGCCCGGACAAAATCGCGCGCCAGTTCCACCACGCGCCCCGTCCCATCCTGGACCGTCTGGGTTACGTATTGGATTCGCAGGCCCAAGCAGGTCCCGTCGGCGAAATAATCGCGAATCGCTTCAGCGTGATAACCCACAACGATGAGGAAGTCTTTGATTTCCGCACTCTGCAATCTTTCCATGATGTGCAGCAAAATCGGTTTGCCGCGCACTCTGATCATCGGCTTGGGCAGCTCCGCTGTGAGCTCGCGCATACGCGTTCCGCGACCAGCGGCAAGGAGAACTGCTCGGGTTATCTTGGTCATTCCGAGCAGGGCGAAGCGGAGCCGAGGAATCTCCGACTATCAGCCGAAGCCGGAATAATCAGAGATGTCTCGGCTTCGCTCGACATGACAATCTTTTTGATTTGCCCCGCTTCATCGTTCAGCATCCCGCCCGTGCTGAAATTCCTCGGAAAATATCGTGAAACGGGATTGCTGCTCCTGCGCGCCAGCATTGGGCTGATCTTAATCCTAATCTGCGGGCCAGTGCTTCTGGGCGGGGAACATCGCTGGGCACAGTTCGGCAGCGCCATGCGCGTCTTTAATTTCCATGCGCACCTCGATTGGTGGGGATTTCTCGGCGCACTCGCGGGCTGCATCGGCGCGATTCTCATGCTTTTCGGCCTTGCTTTTCGCCTCGGTGTGCTGCTTGCCTTCCTCGTCGCGCTGGTCAACGCCATCGCCGTCACTCATCACGAGCATTTG
>QHBL01000056.1 GCA_003244125.1 Chthoniobacterales bacterium | reverse complement strand
CCGAGCAGTTATGTGCCGTGCGAAGATTGCGGCGGACGCCGCTACAATCCGCAAACGCTCGAAGTGCTCTACAACGAGAAGAGCATCGGCGACGTCATGGAGATGACGATCGAAGAAGCGGCGGAATTTTTCAGAGCGAACCCGAAGATCGCGCGTTCGTTGTCGCTGCTGGTTGAGACCGGCCTGGGGTATCTGAAACTCGGGCAGCCGAGCCCGACCTTGAGCGGCGGCGAAGCGCAACGGTTGAAGCTCGCGACCGAGCTGACGCGCGGGATCGGCCGGGCGACGAATGAGCGGATTCGTAAAATGCGCCAACCTAAGTCAACGCTTTACCTATTAGAGGAACCGACGATCGGTCTGCACATGGCCGACGTGGAGCTGCTGCTCAATGTGCTGCATCGCTTGGTCGATGACGGCCACACCGTGATCGTCATCGAGCATAATCTAAGCGTGATGGCGGAAGCGGATTACATCGTGGACATCGGGCCGGAAGCGGGTGCGGAGGGAGGGGAGATTGTCGCGACTGGCACTCCGGAAGAAGTGGCGAAGAATCGCATCAGCCGGACCGCGCCATTTTTGCGAGAGGTGCTCAAATTAGATCAACGCTCCGCAAAGCGTCATCCCGAGCAGAGCGCAGCGTAGTCGAGGGATCCCGCGGAAGTTCCTTGAAAGGTTAGCCGCAGGATTCCTCGACTTCGCTCGGAATGACGAGTAATTCGTCGCCCAGTGCTCGCCTACTTCGTCGATAACTTCGATCCGTTCATCTTCCGGCTTTGGGATAATGTGGGTCCGCGCTGGTATGGCTTCGCTTACGTTCTGGCGTTCGCCTGCGCCTTTCTGGTGGTGCGACATCTGTCGCGGCGCGGCTACTGCGATCTGCCGCCGGAACGCGTGAGCGATCTCATTACCTGGACGGCGCTGTGTGGCGTGCTGCTGGGCGGCCGGCTCGGCTACGTGCTCTTTTACAAACCGGAAATGCTGCGCGAGCCGTTCTCGATTTTGCGCGTCTGGGAGGGTGGCATGTCGAGCCATGGCGGAATGCTCGGCATTTTCTTTTTCGTGCTGTGGTATGCGCGCCGGCATGGATGTTCCTGGCGCAATCTCGGGGATAATCTCGTAGTGGCGGCGCCGCTCGGTTTGTTCTTCGGCCGGATGGCGAACTTCATCAATGGCGAGCTTTATGGACGCGCCACATCAGTCGCATGGGCGATGCAGTTCCCGAAAGAGCTTCTCGAAAATAGCGGGGAAGAGCACCGCGCCATTGCCGCTGTTGCGAGTATCAATCCGGCGCTGAGCGATGCGGAGCAAATCATCGTGGCGGCGCGGCATGACCTGCGTGTGACCGATGCGCTCCGCCAAATCCTGACGCCGCGCCATCCCTCACAATTGTATGAAGCGCTCTGCGAAGGCGTTTTGTTGTTCGCCATTCTTTGGTTTGTGCGCACGCGCTTGCGCACGCCCAATGGTGTTCTCATTGGTTTGTTCTTCATCTGCTACGCCATCTTCCGCATCGTGATCGAGAATTTTCGGGAACCTGACGCGCCCCTGGTGGGAGCGTTCACGCGCGGGCAATTTCTTTCCTTTTTCCTGATCGCGATCGGAGTGGGATTTGTAGTGGCGGCCAAGGTGCGGCCGGCATTCCCACTGTCATTCCGAGCGCAGTCGAGGAATCCCGTGGCGAAACCTTGAAGTGGCTTCTACGGGATAACCTCGACTGCGCTTCGCTCCGCTCGGGATGACGGCGTGGCAGAGCGCGTCCTTTCGCTTTTCCCGAAACGCATTATTACTTAGGGCAAGTTGTCGCCGAATTTGCTTTCGATGCTTCTCGCGAGCGGCGGACTCCTGTTCGCTTTCGAGCATTCCACTGTCGCGGGCAAAATCGTGCTCGCGGCGCTGGCCATCGCTTCGATTTTCAGCTGGTCGGTGATGCTGACGAAAATGCGCGTGATTCGTTTCGCCCGGAAACAAACGGTCCGTTTCCTCGAAGTGTTCCGGCAGGATCGGCAACCGCTGCGCCTGTTCGAAAAGAACGCGCATTTTTCCGGCGCGCCGATTTTCAACGTCTATCGCGCCGGTTGCCAGGAGTTGGTGTTCCAGATGCTCGGATCGGCAGAAGTGGACGAAACGTTTCGCGCGCGCCTGGGTGCGGCGGAGAAAATTACGCCGGCGCAAATGAACGCGGTGCGCGCGGCGATGGAGCGCGCCGTAGGCGAAACGGCCCTGGAGTTGGAGTCGCAAATGATCCTGCTCGCGACGGCGGTGAGCGGCGCGCCTTTTCTTGGTTTGCTCGGGACGGTCTGGGGCGTGATGGACACGTTCACGGATGTGGCCGTGGCGGGCTCGCCGAATCTCACTACCATGGCGCCGGGCGTTTCCGGGGCGCTCATCACCACGGTGACCGCGCTCTGCGTCGCGATTCCGGCGATGTTCGGTTACAATTTTCTCGTCACCAGCATCCGCGGCATCGTCGTGCAGATGGATAATTTCGCGGCGGAATTAGCGAGCGAGTTCGACCATAGGTACGTCGAGCACAACGCGCGGGAGTTCGCCCGATGAGACGGATGACCGCGTGATGCGCCGCTACTCGCAACGGACCAACTTCTCCACGTTGAGCGAGATCAACGTCACGCCGCTGCTCGATCTCGCTTTTGTGCTGCTCATCATTTTCATGATCACAACGCCGCTGCTGGAGAACAGCGTGAACCTGGTCATCCCTTCGAGCGGAGCGGCCAGCGCGCCGGTGAGCAAGAGCAACGTCCAAACCATTTCCATCGATCGCGCCGGACAGGTGACACTTGGCGGCGAAACGATGGACGGGAGCGAGGTGACGGCGCGGCTGCTGGAACTCAAGCGCGCGAATCCGGAGCTCGCGGTCGTGATTCGACCAGATCGCGAGTTGCCGGTGCAGGAATTGATCAGGGTGATGGATTCGTTGCAGCGGGCGCAGATCACGAAAGTGGGGATCGCGACGAAAGCGGAAGCGAAGTAACCGATGCGGGCGCGTTTCTGGCGCAATGTCTCGCTCATCGCTCTGGGGCATGTGTGCGCACTCATCGCGCTATTGCGCTGGACCGGAAATACGAAAGCGGCGAGCGCGGAGGAAGTGACGTGGCTGAGCGAGGTTGACGCATCCGGCGCTGAAACACCGAGCTCGACACCGCCGGCGGAAGAAACGCCCGAGCCGATTCCTAAGAAAAACTCCGAAGCTGAAACAACGCCGGCGGCGACGAGCGACATCGTCCTTCCGAGCGCGTCGCCAACGGTTAGTGCAACGCCGCGGCCAGAGCCGAAGAAAGCGCCGGTGAGACCGAGCGCGACGTCGAAGAAGAAGGCCAAACCGAGCGCAACTCCCGCGAAAAAGAAGACGGAACTCGGCACAAAGAATAAACAGGAGCCGGCCGGGAAGGAAGGTACAAAACGCTCGACGCCGGGCAGCGCGAAAACGTCAGGTGTCGCGGGCAGCAGTTCTGCCAAAGCTGACGCGGCGACGGCGAGCTACTATGGCAATATGTTGCACGACAGGTTTTATCGGGCGTGGGAGCAGCCGCAGACGGTGGTGGCGAGTGGCGCGAAATTTACTGCCGTGGCCCGAATCCGGATCGCGAAAGATGGACGCGTCACGGAGTTCAAAATTGTGCAGCCTTCCGGCAATGTGCTGGTGGACGATTCGGTGGTGGCCGCGGGAAGGAAAGTGACGCAGGTGGATGCGCTGCCGGCCGGGATTGGCAGCGGGGATAATTATGAAGTGAATCTTAGCTTTGCCTTGAACCCGCGTTAGTTTACGAGAGCGCGCTCGGGGTGATCTGCCGCCAGGGGCGGGCGGCGCTACAACGCTTCAGTTGCATCGAACGCGCTCAGACCTAGCCGCGGCGCTGTAGCCGCTTCGCTGTGCGAAGCGACGGGGTTGCGTTCCGCAACGCGCAAATCGCGGCGAAGCCGTCTCTCGCGTTGCCCAAAGGGCAACGGCTACAGCTGCGCGACGGGACGCGGTTATTTCCCGAAGACTTTCTTAATCTCGCCGACTTTGCGCTGCACTTTGCCGCCGGCGCGTTCGGCCGTGCCGCGGTCTTCCATTCGCGGATTACCCAGCGCGCGGCCGACTTTCTCTTTAATATTTCCCTTGGTTTCTTCCGCTTTTCCCTTCGCCCGATCTTTGGTGCTCGATTTCATCAATAACTAATTCGCAGCTAGGCCGTGCGATAGCCGCTTCGATGCCCTTGCCTTCCGTCAACGAACGTCGGTGACGCGAGCGACGCAGCTGCCGATTGCGATTCATTGAGCAAATGGCGCGGCGACGACGAAAAAACGATCATTGGCTCAATTTCCAATGGTGGGAGCTGGCAGTCGGGGAATGGATTGCGCTCACCCTGGCGGTGCTCGGCGCGGTCGCGCTGCTCTGCGTTTTTCTCATTCGGCGGCATACGCTCGATTATCATCTCGAGCACACGTTCGCCGTAGCCGATCCGGAGTTCTACGGTTCGGCCCTGGCCATGGCGGAGCCGGTCCCGATCGAAGGCAATGCGATCGAGATTCTGGAAAATGGCGACCGGTATTTCCCGGCTATGCTGGAAGCCATTCGCGCGGCGAAGAAGACGATAAATTTCGAGGCTTACATCTTTCATTCCGATGACGTCGGCCGCGAATTTCGCGATGCGCTTTGTGAACGGGCGCGCGCCGGTCTGGAAGTGCGCGTACTGCTCGATGGCGTCGGTTCGAGCTGGAGCCTGGACAATTCCGATGTGCGCATGATGAGGGAAGCCGGTTGCAAGTTTACCTATTACCATCCCACGCATTCCTGGCGGGTGGATCGCACGAACCGGCGGACGCACCGGCGCGTTTGCGTGATCGATGGCCGGCTGGCGTTCACAGGTGCGATCGGCTTTGCCAAAAGCTGGAACGGCCATGCGCAGGATCCCGATCACTGGCACGATGTGCAGCTGCGGGTGCGCGGGCCGCTGGTGAGCAATTTGCAGGCGGCCTTTCAGGAACATTGGGCCAAGACGGCGGCCGAAGGTTTGAGCGGCGCTGACCAATTCCCGGCGCTCGCGCCTGCCGGCAATCTCAAAGCCCAGGTGGTGGCGTCGCATTCGTTTTCGATGGCGCCGGTGCCGCTGGTGCAGGCGGTGGCGTTCGCGGCCGCCACCAAACGTATTTGGATCACCAACGCCTATTGCACGCCGACCACCGGCCAGGTCGAGCTTCTCACCCAGGCGGTGCGACGCGGGGTCGATGTGCGCCTGCTCCTCCCGGGCGAGAACAACGACCAGCCGCTGACGAAATCGGCCGGCCGCAGCGCTTACGGCAAGCTGCTCGAAGGCGGCGTTAAAATTTTCGAATACCAGCCGACCATGATCCACGTGAAAGGCATGGTGGTGGACAGCATGTTCGGGATGATCGGCTCATCCAATCTCGACGCCCGCTCAGCGGAGATAAATGAGGAGTTAGACGTCGCGGTTTACGATCGCGAGTTCGCGCGGAAGATGGAGGAAATGTTTGAGCGCGATCTGGGGCAGAGCCGGGAGTATACGCTGGGACAATTCCGCAACCGCTCGTGGTGGGAGCGGCTGACTGAGTTCCTGGCGCTGCCATTCCGCTCGCAATTGTAAGCATCGCCCCGTAATTTTCGCCGCGTGAACGAGCCCGCCGATATCGCCGCGCTGCGCCAGGAATATTCGGCTCACGGAGTGCGCCGGAGCGATCTCGACCCGGACCCGATCAGGCAATTTGCGGTCTGGTTTACGGCGGCGGTCGAGGCCGGGATTGCTGAAGTGAATGCCATGACGCTGGCGACGGTTTCGCCCGAGAACAAGCCGAGCGCGCGCGTGGTACTGCTGAAGGGATACAGCCACGATGGTTTCGTTTTTTACACCAATTACACCAGCGAAAAAGGCCGGCACCTTGCGGCGAATCCGCACGCCGCGCTGGCCCTGCATTGGAAGGAACTGGAGCGGCAGGTTCGTATCGAAGGCGTGGTGAAGAAAAACTCGCGGGAAGATTCGAAGCGGTATTTTCATTCGCGCCCGATGGGGAGTCAGCTCGGCGCCTGGGTCTCGCACCAGAGCGAGGTGATCGACGCGCGGCGTATTTTGGAAGCGCGCCTGGCCGAAATGGAGCAACGCTTCGCCGGAAAAGAAATTCCGCTGCCGCCGAAGTGGGGCGGATACGTGTTGCAACCGAAGCGAATGGAATTCTGGCAAGGCCGAGCCAATCGGCTGCACGATCGCTTCCGTTATACGCGCGAAGGCGACGGCTGGCGGCTGGAGCGCCTGGCGCCCTAACCAGCTCAGGATTCTGCCTTGCAAGCTTCGAGCGCCAGTTGCCAGCCCAGTGCGGAGCAGGGCGCGACCATCGCTACGTGATCGTCCACGCGTTTGATCCTGACGAATCCCGCCGCTTCCATGCAAATGCGCAGCGTTGATTCGTCGAAGACGCGCCGGTGCAACACCGCTTCGGGCGCCCGCCCACGCAGGTCGGCCTGCTTCACGCCCGTGGTGATTTCGACAATTCCTTCCGCAGGCCCGACCTCGAGACCCGGAAAAGTTTTTCCTTCGAGCCACAGTCGATTGGCGCCGCGGCAATCCGGCACAGTGATGGTGATGCGGCCGCCGGGTTTCAACACTTCATGCCAGCGCATAAAGGCGAGTTTCACGTCGTCCACGTGCTCGGCGATGTGCCCCGCGTAAATTTCATCCACGGAATTCGCGGCGATGCTCGGCAGAAGCTCAGCGTCCTCGTAGAGATCGGCGCGGACGGAGCGGTCACGGTCGACATTGACCCAGCCGTCGCGATGAAAAATCCAGCAACCGAGGTTGAGTCTCACGACCCCAAGATAGAAGCGCGAGGGGGCGCGGCAATTCCTTGGGCGCTGGCCGCGCAAAGCCGTCCGCAAATCCGAACTCTCTTTAGTATGATTAATCCAAGCGGCGATGAATTTGAGAACGACCCGCTGAGCGCGGCGGGCGATGTCAGCGGGACGCAAGATTACGCTTCGCGGAGCGTTTCGGAGAAGGCGAGCGATGCGTGGGAACAAACCAAAGACAAGGCGAGCGCGGCGCGGGATCGCACGGAGGTCTTCGTGCGGGAGAATCCCATTCCGGTTTTGCTCGGCGCGCTGGGCGTGGGGATCGCCATCGGCCTGGCCATTCGTTACGCCTCGGCCTCGGCTGATCCGGTGGAGGAAGCGCGGGAGTCGGCGAAAGAGACGGCGTGGAGATTTTTCTCCCTGCCGTTCCTGTGGCCGTTGCTCAAGTCGGTCCGGGCAAAAGCGGAAGATTCGGCTGACGCGATGAAGGAAGGATTGGACAAGGTGAAAAACGTGAAGGTTTCCCGCTACACCAAACCGATGAAGAAACAGTGGAAACGCTGGACCCGTTAGATGGCAAACTCGCGCGCGCCAAGCACTCGCACCTCGAAAAGTAAGAGCGCGG
>QHBL01000050.1:183-8968 GCA_003244125.1 Chthoniobacterales bacterium | reverse complement strand
TTGAAATCCGTCATCACGTTCGGATTCGGCGTATAGCTGCCGGGCTCGATGAACCACTCCTGCAAAAAGATGAGGAAGTGCCGGTGCACCGGCTCGGGATATCCGTCTTTCGGATGAATGACGAAGAAGCCCTGCATCCCGAGCGCCATCTGAATCATCTCGTCGGAATGCGGATGATACATCTGCACGCCATGCTGCTTGAGCGTAAACTCGTAGACGTAGGTTTCGCCGGGCGGAATGTGCTTCTGCGTGACGCCGCCAACGCCATCCATTCCGTTCGGCAGAATGACCCCGTGCCAGTGCACCGTTGTCGGTTCCGGCAGTTTGTTCGTGACGAAAATTCGCACCCGATCGCCTTCGACTGCTTCAATCGTTGGCCCGGGCGTCTGGCCGTTGTAGCCCCAGCAGTTCACGATCATTCCCGGCGCGAACTCGCGCTTCACCGGTTCGGCGTTCAAACGGAATTCCTTCACGCCCCCATTCATTGTCCACGGAAGAGTTGAGCCGTTCGGCGTAACGACCAGGCCATAATTCACATTCGACCCAGCGGGCGCGGCAGTGGGTGATTGGTTCGCCACCACCTCCGCTCCGCGCGCAAGGCGGTTCACAAGGGCGGAGCCGCCGAGAATGGCAGCCGCGCCGGAGAAGAATTTTCGTCGAGAGAGCATAAAAGAGTTAGTGATGAGTTACGGTTTCTTTGAAGCTGTTGGTTTCGACGCGCGTTCTACTACTCGTTAGGCTACCGCCTACCGCTCGTTCTAAATCAGCCCGCGCAATCCAATAGTCGCGGAGCGCGTTGATATAGCTGCGCTCAGCGGCGAGTTCGTTTTGCTTCGCGAGCAGAAGGTCATAAGCGCCTTTCAGCATCGCGTTGTATTGCTGAAGGTTAAGCTCCAGGATTCGCGTGCGTTCAGGGATCAATTCATCGCGGTAATAGCGAGCCAGATCTTTCTTCGCTACGAGCCGATCGCGCGCTTCACGGACTTCGGCGCGAATATCGATCGCTTCCGCTTCGAGCCGGCGTTCGGCCTGGCGAAGCTGCGCTTGCAGTTTCGCGATGCGGCCCTGGCCTTGATTGAAGATCGGCAGCTCCAAACGCAAGGTCGGTCCGGTCACGCGCTGGCCGTCGGTGTCGCGTTCCGTATTCACGCCGAACTCGACCGCGCCTAGGTAACGATAAGTCTTCGTTAGGCCGAGGCTTTGCACGACCGCGGCCAGCTCTGCTTTCGCCGCGGCGAGATCGAGACGTTGTGCGATCGCGATCGATTCGAGGCGATCGATCGAGAAATTGCCCGGAATCGCTGGAAGCTCGTCGGCGATCTTCCATTGCGTCTCCGCTCCCCACACGCTCATGAACCGATTGAGCTTCTCGCGTTCCGTAACGATCTCCGCGCTGATCTCCGCCGCATCCGCTTTGGCTTGCGAATAGGTCGCCTGTTGGTTCGCGAGTTCGAGATCGTTGATCGTGCCGGCTTCGTGTTGTCGCTGGGCGAACTCAAGAGCGGCGGAGTTTGTTGCACCGAGCACGGTGATCCGCGACAGCAACTGCTGCTTCGCCTGCAAACTGTAGAACGCCGTCTTAACCTCGGAGGCGAGTTTCAGCACAGCGTCGCCGACCCGGAGCTGGGCGCGCGCAAGCTCGTTAGCCGCGACCCTTTTGCGCAACCGAATCAGGAACAGATCGAGAAAATCCTGCACGATCCCGTACTCCAGATTCGTTCCCGAAGGTGGACGATCAGGAAAGCGCGCACTGATGTCGAAACTCGGATTCTTTAGCAGTCCGGCGTCGATCAGGTCCGCGTTGGCTATCCCGATTTCCTCGAAGGTAGCCTGCAGCTCGCGGTTGTTGAGCAACGCAACCTGCACCGCGCGGTCCGCCGTCAGCGTGCCGCGCAAGAGAGCGTGAACCGTTCGCGAAATCTCTGCCTCAGCCGCCGCATCTTTTCGCCATTCCACGCGTTTGCCGATGCGCCTTTGCACCGTGGCTTGCAGGTCTTCAACCGATTGCCGACGCGCCGACCAGGCATTCGGAGCGAGCGCGAAAACTAACAGGAGAGACAAGCTCCTCATTTCGCGCCCTCCTTTTTCACCAACGTCATGCCGCACTTCGGGCATGGTCCCGGTTTATCCGCGTGGATTTCCGGATGCATGACGCACGTCCAGTACGCCTTTGCTTCCGGTGCGGATGGGGCTGGGCTGGGCGCTTTCGCGTCGCCCATTCCCTCCATGCCCTTCATCCCTTCCATGCCTTTCATGTTACTCATGTCATGCCGCGCGCCGGCGTCTGTCGGGTGATAATCCGGATCGGGGGCGGCCTTGTTCTCGAGCTGCGCTTTCGTTTTGCGCGTGAGCTCGTCAGCCGCGAGTCGTGGCGGTCGTGATCGCCGAGCTTCCGCAGCTTGCGGACTCGCCGGATGATCAGGAGCGAGCGGCGGCGGTTCGAAGTTCGTGGCGCACGCGCCGAGCATGAGCGCGCCGCAAAGGATCAAGATTCTACTCATCGTGGTGGTGCTCCTCTGGAGCTGGCGGTGGCGGCGCTTCGAAGCGAAATTCTTTGTGTCTGATGTGGCCGCCGGGGTAAGCGATCCATCCACCGATTCCGAGCGTGGCCGCACCGAGCAGCAACGTCGTGGCCGCGAGCGGGAAAGCTGAACGGGGCCACTTCATGGGGGCGACGACCGCGACCACGGCAAGTCCTGCAAGGATGTAAAAGGCGGGGATGAGCTTCTCGGCCCGAGCCATGTGTTCATCGAGCCACTGCCCTCCGGCGGTGTCGGCCATCGACTTCACACGATCATATCCGGCTTCGCCGTAATGATAGACGGGCCAGGCTGAGAGACCGCCTAGGAACACGAGAGAAAGCGCCGCGATCCGTGCACCGCGATTGCGAAAAATCAGCGCGCCGAGCAGCGCGATTACTCCCATCGACAAGCCGTAAACCGGGATCGGATTGAGGAGGACGTGCATGTACTCGGGCTGGCCGAGGTGCTCCCGCAGAATGGTGAAGTAGTTCATATGAGAACCGCTGGGCCGCGGACGCCGCTGGTATGCGCAGCGGCATCCGCGTCAGTGGAAATCACGCCATCTTTCGGCATTCTTCGGCGCAACGACGGCACGCTTCCGCGCACTTCTTGCAGTGCTCGGCGGTATGCTTGCCACATTCGTCGCCACACTTCTGGCAAATCTCCGCGCATAACGCGCAGAACTTCGCCGCCATCTCGTCGCCGCGCGCCATCAGCCGCGCGGCTAACGCGCAGACGTCCGCACAAGTGCGGTCGAGCGCGATGCAGCGCGCCATCATCTTCACGTTTTCTTCCTTCAAGCACTCGCTCGCGCAGTGCTCGCACGCGGTGACGCAGGCATTGCAAGCGTCGATACAACTTTGATATTTTTCGTGAGCCATAAGCGTTATTTCTGAACGACTGCGTTCTCGATCATGTTGACGCCGTCGCGTGAAACGACCTTGCCTTCGACCGTGATTTTCTTCGCCGCATACTGCGCGAGTTCGGCGTTGAGCGGCACATGCTCGCCAATGAGCAGATATGTTTTGCCGTCGTCGGCTTTCAAGCCCACGGGCAGACCGCTCGTAATGCACTTCTTCGCGCAATCCGCGTGCTTTTCGCCGGTCGCGCCGTGATCGACGTAGCACGCCATATCAAGGACTTCGCCGGTGATCTTCTTGGTCTCGCCGCCGGCGAGTCCTTCTTTCTTCGCGTGGTCCTCGCCTTCATGAGCGAAGAGCGGTGCTGCCGCGAATACTGCAGAGGCCGCGAGGGCCAGGATGATGTTTGGTTTCTTCATTTTGTTTGTTCTTTCTGTTTGTTGAATCCCCACCCGCACATCAGGTGCGAACGGGAAATTGTTTGTTGGTTAGCCTTTGATTTCGCCGCAGGTGACCATGTCCTTTCCGCCGTACGGATTGCTGACTTGCTTCGAGGTCTGCACCCAATCCTTCTTCAGCATTGGGCAGTGCATCACGTAATAGCCGGGCTGCCCTGAGGCAGCTTTGATCGCCTCATCGCTTAGCTGCGCGAACCCGAGCCGCGCGGAATCCAGCGTCTCGCTTTTCGCGATTGCTGCACCCGGCTCTCCGAGTTCTGCCGACGCTTTTTTGGCGTCCGCAAGATTGTCGGCAGCTAATGCTGCGCGCACTTTTTCGTAGCTAGCGAGGAATGACTTGCTGTCGCCGGCGTGCAGCGCCCCGGCGATCGGGAATACGAGGCAGACGGCAACTAACGTCAGGATTTTAGTGAGTTTCATATGTGGTGTGTATTTCGTTTTGGTCGTTGGGCGGATGTTGCTGACGCGGGCCCCAACGAGCCCGCGAAAGAGGTGATTCCGGTTCGACGCGACGGCGCGTTAAGACGCCGACAAGCGGAACGGATTGATGCGTAAACGAGCGGCAGCGACCTGCGCCAGCAGGAAGCCGTTCGTTACGCTACGAAAGGAGGAGCGTGAGCAAGAATGCTCCGCTGCAAAACAGATTCCGCGAACGATACGCTAAAAGGCGGACCCCTATCCAGCTCCAATGGGCGAAGTAGATCACGTTGTTCTGGAAAACGAATCAGGCCAACCAGGTATGGTTGGAGCGCAAAAGCCGAAGCATCGAAAGATACGAGCGGGATGGAAAGATCGACCAAGGTCGCGCGCAAATTTTTGCAGCACGGCGATTGCTCGTCCTGGCAGGGCGACTTTGACGGCGTGCGCTCACTTTCGTGACAAGCAGCATGAGTCACTGCGGCTTTGGCGCTTTCCAGCATCCCGAGCACGCAATGATTGGAAATCGCAAACCACGCGAAAAGCGTGACGAGCACTACGCTCGCTCGCAGCGGTGTTGAATTGCGCGTTGTCACAACCCTAATTCGATTCTGCGGCTCCATTAGATGTTCAAACTTTCGGGTCTCGATTCCCGTTCGCTTGCCGCATACCCTGCTGCGGTATAGGAAAAATTCAAATCCTATTATTTTTGAGCGCGTGCGGGTGCACGATTGCGAACATCTTTTGCCGGAACACCAACCAAAGGAGCAAGAATGCTGATCCAACGAATCGATTACTTTCTGGTCGTTTGGTTTGTGCTCGCCCTCGCTTCGACGCTCTACGTCGGCTGGGATTCATATCGGAACAATCCCGAACTGATCTGCTCTTTGTTTCGGGCCAGGCGGCGATTGACGGAACGTATGTTTTAGTGGACAGCTCGCCAGGAGTCTTAGCCGTTTGCGAATATCTTAGCCGCGATCTCCTTTACCAATTTGGCGCACAGGTCTTCGGTGATATGTGCAACGTCACGCCGTGGATTGAACTCAACAATATCCGCGCCGACCACATCGGCTTTGAGCGTGAGCAAGGTGTCTATAACTTGTCGTGTAGTAAAGCCTCCTGGCTCGTGATGCGAGACTCCGGGAGCAAACCCGGATCCAGTGCGTCCGTGTCGAAGCTGATATAGATCGGCCCATCGAACGTTAGGACGCGCCCATTGTGCCAGTCCTTCATCTCAATGATCTCGACGTTGAATCGTTTCGCCTGTTCGCGTTGATGAGAGTTGAGGGTGCGTATGCCAACCTGGACGAGACGTGTGGCCAGACCTTCTTCCATGATGCGGGCAAAAGGACAGGCGTGTGAGTAGCGATTGCCTTTGAAGCTGTCGTAAAGATCCGAGTGCGCGTCGAACTGAAGAATCGTTAGCTCGCGGTATTTTTGGTGGAACGCTTTAATGATCGGATAGGTCACGGCATGATCGCCGCCCAGAGAAATGGGACGTAAGTCCCGGGCGAGAAGCGCAGCAATGAAGCGCTCGATTTCCACCAGCATTTCGAGGCCCGAGCGCACCAGGACATCTCCGGCATCCAGGAAAAAATCTGGTCCAAACTCCGTTCCGCTTTCACTCCGCAAGCCGGACGCCTCAGAAAAAAGCGCAGCGCGAATCAACGGCGGCGCTTCGCTCGGCCCGCGCGAGAATGAAGAATTCTCATCCCAGGGAATGCCAGCAAGCGCGATCTTCTGGGAGAAAGAGGACCGTGTGATCATGCTTTCGGAAGAACGCGACAAGAGCAACCTTAATCCTATAAGTGCGATTCGCTCCACTTGCACATGGCGCGCAAGACAGGGGAGGAGCGATTGTATTCTTTGCGCGTGGCCAATTCGAAGCCAGCACAATGGCATCGACTGCGCGAACGCCGAACGGGCGATAGTGTGCGGCGGCAGCCCGAGCGAATCCCGGTTAATTTCCGGTCGCGTCGAGAAAGTGATTCGTGCGGAGGAAGCCGCGGACGGCGTCGTTAAACTCTTTCGGTTTTTCCATCATGATGAAATGGGAAACGCCGTCCCACGTCTGGTAGTCCAGCTTCGGCACGAGATCGCGCACGAACTTCTCGTATTCCGGCGTCCAGGCCGGCTGCCTGGCCAGGATCATCAGGACGGGCACTTCGATCTTGTCCGCTTTCCAGATGGCCGGATCGGTCGTGCTTTCGAGCTCGCTGACGGAGACTGATTGCAGCGTTTTCAGGATCGTCGTCTTGATCCGCTCGCGCAGGGCATTGTCCTTGATCGTGCCAGTCAAGTCATCGACGAACTTCCCGGCCATCTTCGGGTAATCCGATCCGTGGAAGGGTTCGAGGAATTTATGGATGGTGGCCGCGTCCGCCATGGCCCGCAGCGCGCCATCGACAATGACGAGCGCACGCACGCTGGCCGGATATTCACGATAAAATTGCCGGATGCCCGGGGTGCCGTTGCTGTGACCGACGAGCACGGCCAATTTCACTCCGGCATCGCGCAAGACCGCGTCGATGGCACGGGCGTAAAGATGCATTGTGTAATCGATTGGCGGCTTGTCGCTTTGGCCGTGACCGGGGAGATCGATCGTGACGCAGCGCATGTCGTTTGAGAGATCGGCCACCTGAGCGTTCCAGACGGTCTGGTCGCAAGCCCAGCCATGAATGAAAACGAGTGTCGGCTCGTCCCGACCAGCCACGGTGTAGGGAATCTTCTGGCCGTCATCGAGCTTCGCGAAATGCGATGAGGACTCTGTCGCCTTGGCTGGCAACGCCGCGGCGAGCGCAAGCATGACGAGAAACCCAACCCTCGTCCGCGTCGCTATTGACATTTTCGCCTTGAGCACATGCATATAAAAGCACACCTGTTTCTCTTTTCCAAGGCGTCTTCGGCGGACCTAGTTCAACAAATTCGCGCCGCACCTTTCGCCGATGAATCTGAGCGTCTCGGTCACTTGGCAAAACTGACCTTGGTTTTAGCTCGAGTTGTCGAGTAACTCTCGCGAAATTTGGGCGCACCGGGTCGCGAGAAAGTCCAGTTCCCGCGCGCTAAAGTGAGAGCCAAAAAGGCTTTCGATCTGTTTTCGATAAACTGGCCAGGCCTTCCTTAGTTCATTTTTTCCTGCGCTGGTTAACGCAACGACCAGACCGCGCGGGTCATCCTGACATTCCAGCTTTTTGACGAGGCCGGCGGCCGCCATGCGGTCAATGCAGCGGGAGAGTGCGCTTTTGGAAAGAAGGATTTCGCCCGCTATCTCCCGGAAACGTAATTGCCGTTTGGGGGCGTATCGCAACTGGAGCAGGATATCGTAATAAGTAAACGGCACGAGTCCGCGCGCCACGAATTCCGCTTCCACCGCGCGCACGATGCGCGCCTGGGCGATAAACAACTGCTCCCAGGCGACGATTTGTTTTTCGCGTATTCCGTCATTCATAAGTTGCCGACGCGCTTTGTTGTTGCGTGTGCAACAATAAACGTTATTGTTGCGCCTGCAACAACCAGCTCATGAATAAGCAAACTTCCCATTGTCACGCCCGCTTTCGCAGAATTTCGTCTCGCCACCAATCTCCATTGGGTTTCCATTATCATGCGATTAAGCTTTTTCTATTCATGAAAGAGCGTATGATTTTTGCGACGAGTATTCTTCTTCTCACTGCATTTCTTGCCGTGAATGGGTCGGCGCAGGAGAAGATCGAGCGAAAGGAATTGTTCAAGGCCAACATTGAGGCGCAGACCATTTCGACGGTGGACGTGCGCGAGATTGTTTTTAAGCCAGGACAACACACTGGCCTTCATCGCCATCCTTGTCCGGTGATTAGTTACATCGTCGAAGGTACCATCCTGTTTCAGGTGAAAGGACAAGGGCTGCAAACGCTTCACGCCGGCGAGATCTGTTATGAACCGGCGAACACAATCATCGAGCGCTTCGACGCTTCCGATGAAGGCCCGCGAAATTCATTCCTTACTATTTGTTGAACGGGCAAAAACAATTGATCGAGATGTTGCCGGAAAAAGGTGAAGCCACCAGGAGGTGAAGCCCGAACAAACACCTGTAACCGGGAAGGAAGAAGCGGGCAGTTTATCGAAACCTCTCCAAGCCTTGTTGGCTCGATATCAGCAAGCAGTTAAGGACGAAGCGTAACGCAGCGTACAAGCATGTGGAGTAGGCGGGCGGGAGCGGGCATCTACAATCGCTTGCGCAATAGATCGAAAGCGTTTTGGGCAACCATCTGTTTGAAGGTCTGGCGGTCGGTCAGGAAAAGTAGTTTCTTACAAATCGTCGGCTGATTTTCCGAAGCTAACGAGATGTACACGGTGCCAACCGGTTTTTCCGCTGAGCCGCCAGTTGGCCCCGCGATTCCAGTCGTCGCCAGCGAATGCGTCGCGCCCGCGCATTTACGAATTCCCTCCGCCATTTCCCGCGCGACTTCTTCGCTCACGGCTCCAAATTTTTCCAGCGTTTCCCCGGAAACACCAAGCGCGCGAATTTTTTCTTCGTTCGAGTAAGTTACGC
>QHBL01000050.1:0-165 GCA_003244125.1 Chthoniobacterales bacterium | reverse complement strand
TCGTAATGCGATGCGCTAGAAAACCGCCGGTGCAGGATTCGGCCAGCGCGATCGTTTCACTTTCGGCCGCAAGTTTGCGCACAATCACCTCGGCCAAATCCTCCGCGCCAATCGTGAAAATCGCTTCGGCTAAATTCGCGCACATGATTTTCTCCGCTTCCGCGA
>QHBL01000291.1:3245-3596 GCA_003244125.1 Chthoniobacterales bacterium | reverse complement strand
GCGCGACCACTCCTTCGCCATCCACTTTGTGCAAATGCGCGCCGGCTTTGAGCAGAAGCTCGCTTGCGCGCTGACCAAATTTCACCACAGCACGCGCAGCCGCCGCGGGCTCGAGATCATCGAGCAAATCGTATTTCGCCGGCAAATCGCAAACGAGCACGGTGGTGTCCACGAGCTCGGGCGCGCCGACAAGCGTCTCAGCCGGCTGAGGTTTCGGCGGCTCGACTGGAGCGGGCGCGGGCCGGACGGGGGCGGCGCGCGGCACCACTTTGGGTTGCGGGATTGGCGCGATCACAGGCTCAGGCACTCGTGCAACCGGCGGTGCAGGCGCTGGTTTCGGCGCGGGTTCGA
>QHBL01000291.1:618-3230 GCA_003244125.1 Chthoniobacterales bacterium | reverse complement strand
TGATGGTTTAGCAACCGGTTCGCGCACGCGCGCCGGCAACGGCTCGGGCGGCCGTTGGACCACCGGCGCAGGCACTCGCGCAGGGAGCGGCTCAGGCAAAGGCTCAGGCTTCGGCGCGCGTGATCGTGCATCCCAGGCGAGATAGCCGATGGAAGCGGCATATGCAACCGCCGCTGCCACCATGCAGGGCACCGGCTGAAAAAAAATGTGATAAAGCGAGCCGATCCATACCAGCGCGAGCAGTTCGGCCAAAAACGCCAGCACCAGCCAGACGACACGATGACGCACGGCGCCGATCAGCGTCACCCAGGCGACCGCAAGAGAGACGAGCGTGATAAAAATGTCCTGCCAAAGATCCCCGACGATGCGCGGTGGAATTTCACCTCGTTGCGCCCAATCGCGCAGCGGCGTTTCGGCGAAGGCCAGCCAGCCGCGCGCATGCGCCCCGCTCACCACGACCGCAACAATGATCCCGATGGCGAAGGTGAAAATGCGTTTCATCCAGCCTGGCTCTCTGCCCGGGCAGGATAATAGGATTGCACGACCAAGTCGCTCAAAAATTTATCCGGTTCTTCGATTGCCCGGGCAGGCAAGACGAATGCGTGCTGGCCGGAATTCTTGCGCACGAGGTTCAACCCAAAATGGAAATCGCGAAAAAGGTGCGCCGTCAAATCAGTCATCGACATCTTCTCGGCTTGCGCGCGCTCGACCAGGCGTTGGCGCGCCGCTGGCTCGAACGTGAGCTCGATCTCGTGCTGTCGCCGGAATGAATCGCTGAAGAGATCGATTTGCTGATCGAGCGCGGCGGCTTCGTGTTTGTGACCTTCCGCGAGCAAACGATCGAGCACCAGCTTCGGCTCGCGCACGAGCTCGGCTGTCACGCGCAACTGAGTGATGCCGGAGCCAGCCAGGTAAAATTTGAAATCGCGAAACAGTTTCTCCCAAACCGTGAGCAGACCGCGCGCGCCCGTTTTCTCCTTGGCCGCCGCATCGGCAATCATCCGCAGCGCTTCGTCTTCGAAGCTAACCGCGATGCCGTAAGCGCGAAATGCCCGCTCATATTGGCGAAGCAAGCTGCCTTCGGAAAACTTCATAATCTCGAAGAGATCGTTCGCGCTTAGCTCTTCGCAGACCACGCGCACCGGCAGGCGACCGATGAACTCCGGCTCGAAACCAAACTCGATGAAATCCGTCGTCGTTACGTATTGGAACAGCTCGTTGTCCATCACCCGCACCGGCTCCGCGCTGAAGCCGATCTGACCGCGCGTAATTCGCTGCGACACCTGCGACTTCAGCCGCTCGAACGCGCCGCTCACGACAAATAAAATGTCGCGCGTCGAGATCGTCTGCCGGCTCGCTTTCCCTTTCCGCTGAAACTCCAGCGCGGCCTGGAGTTGCCCCTGCAAATCCATCGCGCTGCGCAACGGCACCTCCGTTTCCTCCATCAACTTCAAGAGCGTCGTCTGCACACCGCGCCCACTCACGTCACGCCCGGCCAGATTCGATGCCGACGCGATCTTGTCGATCTCATCGATGTAAATGATGCCGAACTGCGCCCGCTTCACATCGCCATCGGCCTTGTGCACCAGCTCGCGCACGAGGTCTTCCACGTCGCCGCCCACGTAACCGGTCTCGCTGAATTTCGTCGCGTCCGCTTTGACAAACGGCACCTTGATCAGCTCCGCGATGTGTTTGATCAGATACGTCTTCCCCACCCCGGTCGGTCCGACGAGAATCACATTCTGCTTCGCGTATTCCGTCTCTTCCGCCCGCGCCGGATCACTCTTCTCCAGCGCGCGCACATGCTTCACGTGGTTATAGTGATCGCACACCGCGATTGAGAGCACCTTCTTCGCCTCATCCTGCCGGATGACGAACCGGTCGAGATGCGCCTTGATCTCGCGCGGCAGGAAATTGAACTCGAACGTCCCCTCCTCTTCCGGCTCCTTCTTCTCCTCGGGCGCGCCTGTCTCCACCGCGTCCGGCTGCGCCATGGTCGTGAACGCCACCTTGTCGCCGAAGTTCGCCTTCATGAACTCGCTTAACTTCGACCTCAACTCTTCTGGTGTGGGAAATGTGGGATTCTGCTCCATGTGCGATGAATCAGAAAATTCGCCCGGAACCTGACACCCTGCAAATATTCAGGATGCACTGCGCAAGCGACCGCTCGCTATGCCTCTAGTTCGCTCACCCGCCGTGGTCCCGAACAGGCCAGTGTTCACCTGCAACCCGGCTCCCCCCTCATGATTGTAGGGGAAGCTGCCAGCTTCCCTACAATTTTGACCGCCCTCTCGCGCGATCAAGGCGCGAGCGCTGCTCACTCAACCGCCACTTGCGCCCTCGTCCCTCCCTTCTCGTTGTTGCGAACACAGCAGCCGTGGCTCAGCGTGAGCTCATTAATTACGTGAGCACGCGTCGTGGGCAAACAAAACAGTTCGCGAGCGTTGTTCTCGCTTTTTCCGTCGTTCTTTGGTCAGCCTTGGCAGAAGAGCTACCGCCGGCTCCAAAGGATTACTTCAATGACTACGCAGGTGTGACCAGCCAGGCTACCCAGCACGCTTTGAACGAACGTTTGGCGAAATTTGATAAGGATACCACCGACCAAGTCGTAG
>QHBL01000291.1:0-580 GCA_003244125.1 Chthoniobacterales bacterium | reverse complement strand
CTGCGGGTCGCGAACGCGTGGGGCGTTGGTCAGCACGGAAAGAATAACGGTGTTACTCTTTTCATTTTCGTCCAGGACCACACCATGCGCATACAAGTGGGCGATGACTTAACGGGCGTGTTGACGGACGCTCTGTCGAAGCAAATTCTTGATCGCAAGCTCGGGCCTCACTTCCAGAGAGGAGACTTTGACGGCGGTCTGACCGCGGCCGTCGATTCTATGCTGAAGATCATCGGAGGGGCGGCATCGTCGGATCATTTGGGGTCGAAGTAAGTAATTCGTCCAAACCAGGCGCTGCGGCCAACGGCTCAGACGCTACCCGAAGCCGTGCGCACGATAACAGCCTAGGCTCGCACCGGCTGCGGTTCTGCCTCCGCTTCGGCTTCCTGCACCACCGGCACGTCTTCGATGTCCTCGATAACTTCGTGTCGCAGGCGTTCGCCCCAGACGTAGCGGGCGAGCAATACTTTAATGGTTGCTGTCATGGGCACAGCCAGCAACGGTCCGAGCAACCCGCCGATGAGCAAACCCCAGACGAAGATGGAAACGATGACGGTCATCGGATGGAGGCCGACGGAAT
>QHBL01000311.1 GCA_003244125.1 Chthoniobacterales bacterium | reverse complement strand
GTGGTAGCCCGCGCAGAACCTACCCGCCGCAGGCGTTGCCGCTTCTTGCTCGACGGCGCGACGTTGCGATTGTCCCATTGGTCGACCAGTTGATTCAATGGCCGTAAAAAAATCCGAACTCTACTCCTCGCTCTGGGCGAGCTGCGACGAACTGCGCGGCGGCATGGATGCCTCGCAGTATAAGGATTACGTCCTCGTCTTGCTCTTCGTGAAATACGTCAGCGATCGATACGCGCACCAGCCGTTTGCTCCGATCACAATTCCAGACGGCGCCACCTTCAGTGACATGGTCGCACTCAAGGGTAAGTCCGACATCGGCGACCAGATCAACAAGAAGATCATCGCACCTCTTTGGCAGGCTAATCAACTCTCCGATCCACCGGACTTCAACGATCCCGGCAAGCTTGGCAGCGGAAAGGAAATGGTCGACAAGCTGACAGGTCTCATCGCCATTTTTGAGAACGCAGCGCTCGACTTCTCAAAGAACCGCGCCGAAGGCGATGACCTTCTCGGTGATGCCTACGAGTATCTCATGCGGCACTTCGCTACCGAGAGTGGGAAGAGCAAAGGCCAGTTCTACACTCCTGCCGAAGTAAGTCGCGTCATAGCTCAGATTCTAGGCATCCGTCACGCCGAAGTGTCGAACGACACAAGCGTCTACGATCCCACCTGCGGCTCCGGTTCGCTGCTCCTAAAAATCGGCGACGAAGCCAGGCATGGCAGAGATGTGAAGGTCACGCTTTATGGACAGGAGAAAGACAACGCCACGGCCGGTCTGGCGCGCATGAACATGATCCTCCACGACTACGCCACGGCGGAAATCAAACAGGGCAACACGCTGGCTAACCCGCTCTTCACAGACGGCGACGCGCTTAGGACCTTTGACTACGTGGTCGCGAATCCGCCATTCAGTGATAAGCGTTGGAGCACCGGCCTGGATGCCGCGCACGATCTCTACCACCGATTCCAACCTTATGGCGTGCCACCGCGCAAGCAGGGCGACTATGCCTACCTCCTGCATATCCTGCGCTCGCTGAAACATACCGGCAAAGGCGCGTGCATCCTCCCGCATGGCGTGCTGTTTCGAGGTAATGTTGAGGCCGCCATTCGCCGCAATCTTGTTCAGCGCGGTTACCTCAAAGGCATTATCGGCTTACCAGCTAACCTCTTTTATGGGACCGGCATCCCCGCTTGTATCATCGTAGTCGATAAGGAAAACGCCAGTGCCCGCAAAGGCATCTTCATGATCGATGCTTCCAAGGGCTTTCGAAAAGACGGGCCGAAAAACCGTCTGCGTGAGCAGGACATTCACCGAATCGTGGACACCTTCACGCGCCAGGTGGAAATCGCCGGCTACTCTCGGCTCGTGCCCGTGGCGGAGATCAGCGATGCCAGGAACGACAACAACCTGAATCTTCCTCGCTATATCGACAGCAGCGAACTGGAAGACCTACAGGACATCGACGCGCATCTGCGTGGAGGCATTCCGGAACGCGACATCGAGCTGCTTCAACCTTACTGGGAGGTTATTCCTAGCGTGCGCGCGGTCCTGTTCACTCGAAATACCCGGCCCGGCTACTACGATCTGCAAACCGCTATTACCGACGTCAAGACCGCGATCTTCGGCCATCCAGAGTTCGACACCTTCAAAAGCACTGTGCGGGACCTTCTTTCACAGTGGGAAGGGACAACAGCGCCGCTCCTGAAAAGCTTCGGCAAAGATAGTCCTCCAAAGGCACTCATCGAAACTATCTCCGAAAGTTTGCTCGAAGATTTTCGGCCCGCTCCGCTGCTGGATCCTTACGATGTCTATCAGCATCTCATGGACTACTGGGCGTCCACCATGCAGGACGACTGTTACTTGATTACCGGTGATGGCTGGTGCGAGCCTGCCAGACCGCGACTCATTATCGAAGACCGAGCTAGGAAAACCAAAGCTCGTCCTGACCTGGTTGTCGGTAAGAAGAAGTATCAAACCGAGCTAGTCCCGCCGTCCCTTGTCATTGCCCGTTACTTCGCCGCAGAGCAGTTAGCCATCGATGCCCTTGTCTCGCAATTGGAAGCGGTCACTGCTGAGCTTACTGAGCTGGAGGAAGAGCACGGTGGTGAAGAAGACGCCTTCTCCGCCCTCGATAAGATTAATATGCAATCTGTCGCCGCCGCTCTCACCGAGGCACAGCGCGAGACTGACGCTTTGCTAAAGGTCGCCGAGACTCCGACACCCAGTGTTAGCGGCGAACTATCGGAAGCAGATGTACTCCTCCAATGGCTCAACCTGCACAACCGCGAGGCGGCACTGAAGAAACAAGTAAAGGAGGCCGAAGAGGCGCTCGCGAAGGAAGTGCTCGGGAAATATAACAAAGTTACCGAGGATGAAATTAAGACGCTGGTGGTGGATGACAAATGGCTTGCTACGGTAGCCGCCGCCGTGCAAGGCGAATTAGACCGCGTCTCGCAAACTCTTACCGGTCGCACACGTCAACTAGCCGAGCGTTACACTACTCCGCTGCCGCAACTCACTGATGAAGTGGCCGCGCTAGCCGCACGAGTGGGCGGACACCTCACGAAAATGGGAGCGGTATGGAAGTGAAGCCCGGCTACAAGCAAACCGATGTAGGTGTCATCCCGGAGGTGTGGGAAAGCACGACCGTTCGTGGCATCGCTTCCTCAGTACGTAACGCAATCGTCGGCGGACCATTTGGATCGGACCTAGTGTCAACTGACTACGTCGATGGTGGCGTCCCTGTCATTCGCGGCCAAAACATGAGCGCACCGTGGATCTCAGGACCTTTTGTTTTTGTCACTCCGAAAAAGGCTAGGTCGCTCAAAGCAAACCTTGCTCATCCCGGAGATATCATTTTCACGCAACGAGGGACGCTCGGGCAAGTAAGCCTCGTTCCTGAAAAACCATTCCCGTCCTATTTGGTTTCGCAAAGCCAAATGAAGCTCTCTGTAAATCAAGAGGCCGCCAACTCACTGTTCTGCTACTACGTATTTACCAGCGAAGAGCAGCAGGAATTTATTCGCGGAGGAACAATTCAAACGGGAGTTCCTCACATCAATCTCGGCATCTTGCGAGATATTCCAATTCAGCGTCCCTCTCTCCCCGAACAATACGCGATCGCGGAAGCATTGAGCGATGTGGATGCGCTACTGAGCGCGCTGGATCGGCTTATTGTTAAGAAGCGCGACCTCAAACAGGCCGCCATGCAGCAACTCCTCGCCGGCCAAGCCCGCCTCCCCGGCTTTGAGGCCAAGTGGGAAGTAAAGCGACTGGGTGATGTGGCGGAAATTGTTAGCGGCGGCACGCCGAAAACCACGGAGCCTTCCTTTTGGAATGGCGGCATCAAGTGGTGCACGCCGACTGATATCACCGGTTGTCAGAGCAAATATTTGGCCGCAACGGAGCGGACAATCTCGCGCCTCGGATTGAATAGCAGTGGGGCACAGCTACTACCAGCAGGCGCGCTTCTCTTGTGCAGCAGAGCAACTATCGGCGAAGTCAAAATCGCGAGCTGCGAGCTATGCACGAACCAGGGCTTCAAGTCGTTGGTGTGCCACGGCGATGTAA